>NZ_DASVFL010000204.1:0-28532 GCF_036380075.1 Lentzea sp.
TTCAACGACACCGACGTGGCGTCGAACAACGACACGGACATCGCGTCGAACAACGCCATCGACGTGGCACTCCTCCCGATCGGCTGAACCACGGTCCCAAGTGGCGGCGTCCCGCGAGATGTCGTCCCCTATGGACCACGGCGACGAAGCCGCGTCACCCCGGTGAGCCGGGGTGACGCGGACCCGTGCGTCCCGGCAGAGAGGAGACGTGGGTGAGCGCACGCACGCCCATCGAGGTCGTCGAGCTCGCGGCGAAGGCGGTGAACGCCTACCAGCGCGAGGACCTCGCCGCCCGCCTGGCGCAGACCAGGAGCAGGGTGCTGGATCCGGTCGTGCGCGTCCTCGTCGTCGGGGAGTTCAAGCAGGGCAAGAGCCAGCTCGTCAACGCGATCGTCAACGCGCCGGTGTGCCCGGTCGATGACGACGTCGCCACCGCGGTACCGGTGGCCGTGCGCTACGCGGACGCTCCCGGCGTCGTCCTGGTGGGCGAGGACGGGAGCCACGGGGAGGTGGCGGTGGAGGACCTGGCCGACCACGTCTCCGAGGCCGGCAACCCCGGCAACCGCCGGGGCCTGCGCCAGGCGGAGGTGGGCATCCCGCGATCGGTCCTCGCGGGTGGACTGTGCCTTGTGGACACACCCGGTGTCGGCGGGCTCGGTTCCGTGCACGGTGCCACGACGATGTCCGCACTGCCCACCGCGGACGCGGTGGTCCTGGTGTCCGACGCGGCACAGGAGTACACCGCGACCGAGCTCGAGTTCCTCCGTCAGGCGGCGCGGGTGTGCCCGATGGTGGTGTGCGTGCTCACCAAGATCGACCTGTACCCCGACTGGCGACGCGTCGCCGACCGCGATCGCGCCCACCTCGCGTCCACCGACGTCACCGCCGATCTGCTGCCCGTCTCGTCGGTGCTGCGGCTGCACGCGGTCAGCACGGCCGACCAGGAGCTCAACCAGGAGTCGGGGTTTCCCGCGTTGCTCGCGCACCTGAGGGAACGCGTCGTGGACCGGGCCGCCGAGCTCTCGCGCCGGTCCGTCGCGCACGACGTGCGCGCGGTGGTGCACCAGCTGACCACGTCGATGGAAGCCGAACTGGCCGCCCTGCGCGACCCGGACGGGGCCCAGGGCCTGCTCGTGGGTCTGCACTCCGCCAAGCAGCGCGCCGACGCGTTGCGGGAGCGCTCCTCACGCTGGCAGCAGACGCTCAACGACGGCATCGCGGACCTGATCTCCGACGTCGAGTTCGACCTGCGCGACCGGATGCGCCAGATCACCAGGGAGGCGGAGGCGCAGCTGGACGAGATCGACCCGGCGCTCGTGGAGGACCAGTTCGTCGACTGGGTGCGGCAACGCGTGTCCGCGGCCGCGTCGGCGACGTTCGTCTGGACGCACCAGCGCGCCCGGTGGCTGGCGGACCAGGTCGGCGAGCACTTCGCCGACGAGGGCGGCGAAGTGCTGCCCGATCTGCACACCCACGACCCGGACACCACCCTCGGCCGCGCGGTCCCGTTGAAGTTCGTCGAGTCCGAGAGCTTCGGGTTCGGCAAGAAGCTGCTGGCGGGCGTCCGGGGTGGCTACGGCGGCACGCTGATGGTCGGCATGCTGGGCACGGTGGGCGGGCTGGCACTGCTCAACCCGATCTCCCTGGCGGCGGGAGTGCTGCTGGGCGGCAAGGTCGTCAAGGACGAACGGAAACGCCTGCTCGAGCGGCGGCGCAACGACGCCAAGACCGCCGTGCGGCGCTTCCTGGACGACGTGGTGTTCCAGCTCGGCAAGGATTCGAGGGACCTGCTGCGCGAGCTCCAGCGCGACCTGCGGGACCACTTCACCGCGTGCGCCGCGGAGCTGTCCCGCTCGATCGGCGAGTCGATCAAGTCGGCCCAGAGCGCGATCGAGTCCGACCGCGGTGAGCGGAGCAAGCGGATCCAGGACGTGCGCGCCGAATTGAACCGCGTCTCGCACCTGGCCGCCACCGCGGGGGCGTTGGACGAGCCGATCGGGTCCACCCGATGAGCGCGCGGGCCACCCTCGTCGGTCAGGTGCGTTCCGTGCTGCGCGAGGCGGTCGAAGCCCACCGCGACGACGAGGACACCGCGACCCTGCTGCGCCGCCAGCTCGACCGGATGGACGAGCCGTTGCGCGTCGCGATCTCCGGCAAGGTCAAGGCGGGGAAGTCCACGCTGCTCAACGCGCTGGTGGGCGAGGAGATCGCGCCGACGGACGCGGGCGAGTGCACGCGCGTCGTGACCTGGTACCGGCACGGTCACAGCCCGCGCGTCACCGTGCATCCGCGGGAGGGCCTGCCCCGGCAGTTGCCGGTGAGCCGCGTGGACGGCGCGCTGCGCATCGATCTCGATGCCGCGCCGGAGGCCGTCGAACGGGTCGTCGTCGACTGGCCGACGCGGGGCCTGCGCGACACCACGCTCATCGACACGCCCGGCATCGCGTCGGTCTCGCACGAGATCTCGGCGTCCGCCACCAGGTTCCTGGTGCCCGAGGACGAGCCCAGAGAGGCGGACGCCGTGATCTACCTGATGCGTCACCTGCACCGCACGGATCTCCGTCTGCTCGAGTCCTTCCAGGACCGCGGTGTGGCGCGTGCGACGCCGGTCAACACCATCGCGGTGCTGTCGCGCGCGGACGAGGTGGGCGTCGGCCGCATCGACTCGCTGATGTCGGCGCGGCGGATCGCCCAGCGCTACCGCGCCGACCCGCGGCTGCGCAAGCTCTGCCAGACCGTCGTGCCGGTCGCCGGTCTGATCGCGCACACCGCGCGCACGCTGCGGCAGGACGAGTTCACCGCGCTCGCCGGGCTGGCGGCCGCGCCGCGCGACGAGCTGGACTCCGCGATGCTGTCGGTGGATCGGTTCACCCGCACGGGTGATGGTCGTGCCCGGCTGCTCAGCCGGTTCGGGCTCTTCGGCGTCCGCCTCGCCACGGTGCTGATCCGCCAGGGCTTCGACGATCCTCCGCGCCTGTCGGCGGAACTGGTGCGGCGCAGCGGCCTCGACGAGCTGCGCGAGACGTTGTCGGTCCTGTTCGCCGAGCGGCGCGACCTGTTGAAGGCCCGCTCGGCGCTGCTGGCGCTGGACACGGTCCTGCGGGACCGGAAGTGTCCTGACGCGACACGGCTGCTGTCCTCCGTGGAACGTGTGCTCGCCGAAGCCCACGAGTTCGCGGAGCTGCGCACGATCGGGGTGTTGCGTTCCGGAGCGGCGGAGATCCCGCCGGAGGCGAGCGCGGAGGCGGAACGGCTGCTCGGCGGCGATGGTGGCGGGACGTGGTCTCGTCTGTCGCTGCGTCCGGACGCCGACCGCGAGACACAGCTCCGGACCGCGCTCGAGGCGCTGTCGCGCTGGCAGCGGTGGGCCGAGAGTCCTCTCTCCGGCAGGGCGTTCGTCGGTCTGGCGCGAGTGGTCGTGCGCAGCTGCGAGGGACTCGTGGACCGGCTCAACGAGGACGGGTGACGGCGAGGCAGGCCTTCAGCTGTGCCAGCAGGTCCGCCCGGTTTCCCGCGCCGATGCGCCGCCGGATGCGGGCGACGTGGTGTTCCACGGTCTTGGCGGAGATGAAGAGCTTCTCCCCGATCTCCCGGTGCGTCATGCCCGCGACGAGGAGCTCGGCCACCTCCACCTCCCGCCGGCTGAGACCGGCACCGGGCCGGCCGGCGGGGGTGGCCGGGGCAGGCTCGTCGTGGCTCTCCCGCAGCGAACGCGCGCACGTGAGCAGGACGCCCATCGAGCGGCGGTCGGTGGTGCGGATGGCCGCCTGTCCCGCGAGCTGCGCGGCCTCCCACACCAGTCCCGCGGTGGACATGGCCCGCGCGGCGTGCTCGACGGCATCGGCGTCGACGTCGCCGCCGAGCACCCGCAGCCAGCACTGCGCCGCCTCGGCGAGGGTGTCGGCGAGCGGGGTACCGCCCGCCAGGGTCCGCAGACAGGAGGCGTGGTGCGCCGCTCTCACCGGGCATTCCGCGGCGATGGCGGCCAGCGCGCCGTACCAGTGCAGCGGTGCCGCCCACAGCGGCGGGCGGCCGATGCCGTCCAGCAGTGCCTCCGCCCCCTGCAGGTGCGGTGCGAGCCAGGTGTCGGCGTGCAGACGGGCGGCGGAGACCGCGATCTCGCCGATCGGCAGGAGCACGTACAGGTCGACCGGATAGCGCATGACCGCGTCGCGGGCGCGTGGCCACGCCGCGATGACGTCGGTGTGCGCGCCCAGCCTGCGGGCGATGCCGATCTCGATCGCGGCGGCGAACAACTCGTCACGCGGATCGGCCGTGCGGCACCGGCCGCCTGCCTCGTGCAGGCTGGTTCTCGCCCGCTCGAACTCACCACGCAGCATCGCGATCCACCCGAGCAGCAGCGCGTGCCGCGTGCGCTCCGCGGGGCCGCCGGTCGCTCCGCGCAGGACCGCCTCGGCGATGTCGAGCTCGCCGAGGTTGATCGCGACCAGCGCCGCGAGGGCGGCGGGAGTGTCCGGCAGCAGCGCGGTGCGGCCGGACGGGGCGAGCAGTGCGGCGGCCCGCAGCAGTTCCGACAGCGCGAACACCGCGGAGCCGGTGACCGAGTCCAGCACGCCGTGGGCCATCAGGTCACGTGCCGCGCTGTCGACGGTCGGGTGGTCCGCGACCGCCGCGCCGACCACTCGTCGCGCCTCGTCCAGCCTGCCGAGCCCGACGAGCGGGGGCACCGCGCTGGTGGACGGAGCCGGCCACTGGTAGAGCGCGGCGCTCTCGGCGGCCATGCCGCGGTGAGCGAGCGCGGCGGCGCTGATCGTGGTGGCGAGTGCCTGTGCGGGCTCGTCGGGGCGTTCGAGCACCCGTTCGGCGAGCGCCAGCGCGACGTCGAAGTCGCCGGCCAGCGCGGCTGCCTCCGCGCGGCGGGCGGCGAGGGGTGGCGCGGACGCGCCCGCGTCGACCGCCGCCGAGTAGAGCTCGGCCGCCAAGGCCGGGTCGTCGCCGCGAACCTCGTCACCCGCGGCTTCCAGGGCGGAGGCCGCTCGGCTTCCCCGAGCACCGCACTCCAGCAGCAGCCGTCCCGCCTCCACCACCGACGCTCCGTGGTCCAGGCGCGTCAGCGCGACCTGCTCCTCGATCTCCCGCCGCCGTGTCGCGGGAAGCCTGTGCAGCACCGGCCGCACAGCCAGCTCGATGACCGTTCCGGCGCTGTCGAGCAGGCCGGTCGCCCGTGCGCACTCGACCGCCGCCGAGACCTCGGGTCCCGGCATGTCGAGCACGGCACCCAGCGGGTCCGCCGCGGTCTCACAGCCGAGTGCCACGGCGGCCAGCACGTGCAGCGCCTCCGCGGGCGCCCGGTCGACCATGCGTTGGACCTGGTCCGTCACGTCGCGGGGAACCGGCGCGCCGTCGCGCAACGCCTCGGCGACCCGGACGACCAGCGACGGCATGCCGCCCGTCTGCCGCCACACGAGGTCGACCAGGTCATCCGGTGGATCGGTCGGCACCAGTGCGGCGATGCGCTGCGCGGTCGAGGCACGGCTGAGTGGTTCCAGCCGGATGGGCTGCTGGGTCCACGGCAGCCCGCTGAGCGCCGTGACGACCGGCCACGGACGATGCGCGACGACGAGCATCGAGTGGTTGTCGGTGGCCGTGCGCGCGAGTCGCGTCACCTCGGACTCGTCGAGCTCGTGGGCGTCGTCGACGAGGACGGCCCCGGCGCTCATCGAGGAGAGCACGCCGAGCAACGTGCTCTTGCCGGTGCCACCGGGGCCTGAGACGGCCACGACCCGGGCGGTGTCCCGATCGGCGGCCACCTCCTCGCACAGCCGCCGGGCGGCTGCGCAGTCCGCGAACAATCGACGTGCTGATTCGACGGCCGACGCCGCACCGGAATTGTTCATCCGCTTCTCCCCTGCGATGGCGAACGACTCCATCGATGCACCTATCGCCGCAGACCAGCGGGGCGTTATTACAATTCCAAGAACAACACCGTGGGTGATCTCGCAACCACGCACTGGTCGCGATCATGTCTGAAAGATCTTCAGGTCGTGAATTTCTTTACATATTTTGCGCGATCATTTTTCCGCGCGGGAGTCAAGACCGCAGCGCTAATATGAACCCTATCGAGTGAATACGCGAACCCCGTCGAGCAAGGACAAGTCGGCTTCGTTCTCACCGGCGCAGGACCTCCTGCTCCAGCCAGTCCTCCAGCGCCCGTTCCGCCGAGTGCTGGAACGAGCGGGTGTCCACGTTGTCGGCGCGGAGCTCGTACACGGGGATGCCGGCGGCGCGAAGGGCCCGGTTGGTGAAGTAGCTGCCGCGGGCGTCGTCGGAGACCAGGTGCACCACCCCGTCCACGCGGTGGAGCTTGGCTTCCTTCACGTACCACTCGCTGGACCACGGCGGCGTGTAGAGCTGGTCGTGGAAGGCGGCGAACCGGGCCGCGAGCGTCCTCAGCGGATCGTCGCCGTAGCGCGGGTAGCCGTCCGCCGCGATGGCGAGGTACATGGACCACACGAAGACGGCGCCGTGGCGTTGCTCGAACCTGCGGTAGAAGTCCATGTCGTACCAGAGGCCGCGTCCGATCCACATGAGCCGGGCCCGCTCGTCCTCGCACACCGCAGCGCCGGACCGCACGCGTGCCTCCACCTCCTCGTAGAAGCGTTGTGCGGCGTCGCGCGCCCAAACCGAACCCCGGTGCCACTGCGGGATCATGACGCTCGGGATGCTGTCGGTGACGGCCAGCGGGCTCGGCGTGGTGCGCGCGATCAGGTCACGGGTCCGCCGGTTCCACTCCGCCTGTTCGTTGACCAGGTCCAGGACCCGGCGCAACGCGCGTTCGCTGAACACCTGCCCGGTCGTCGTCTCCAGGTACCGGACCAGGTTCTCCAGCTCGGACACCATCAGGTCGAGCCTGGCCGTGCCGACCGCCTTCTCCCAGTCGTGCGGCATGAGCTCCCACCAGTTCACCGGGACGGTGTTCTCGGCGGCGCTCTCCAGCGCGTAGTAGGTGATGCCGGGCTGGCTGCCCCACACGTCGAAGATCTTGCGGCCCCCATCGCCGACGGTCTCGGCGAGCACGATCGTCGGGCGGGGCAGGCCACCCCACGGCGTGTGCTGCGGTTCCGGCCCGAACAGGGACGCGAGCGAGATCGAGCTGTACTGCTCGGTGTGGTCCGGGTAGCCGCGCTCGCGCAGGAGCTCCAGGTGGTGGGGGGCCATCCGCTTGGCCGCCACCACCGACGCCCACCACTGGTTGACGACGTACGGGATCCCCATGGCGCGGAAGATCTCCTGCGGTGCGTCGGCGTTCACCAGGGCCAGCGGCCCGCCCGCCGCGGCGGCCTCGCGCAGCCCCCGGAACCACTCGCGCTGGTACCGAGTCGCCTCCGTTGCCGAGGCCAGCAGCTTCTCAGCCAACGAGGACCTCCGCGAGGTCGATCGAGCCGTACTCCTGGTGCTCGAACATCACGGCCGGAATGCCGTGCCGTGCCAACGCCTCCTTCTGCGCCGGGAAGTCCCAGGGCGGGGCGTCGTCGTGGCGGCGGACGTACGACACGACCAGTTCGGCCCCGCACTCGACGGCCGCACGCGCGGTGTGCGCGGCACGGTCGGAGATCGACGCACGGGCCGCGGTGGGTCCGTTGTACTGGTAGCGCTCGACGAGCGCCGCGAGCGTGGGTTCGCCCACGAGCCTGGCGGCGAGGAGGTCTCCCCAGTCGTGGTCCTCGCCGACCACGACGCACCCCGACTCCTCCAGCGACCGGTACACGTCAGGATTGTCGTGCGAGCTGCCCGTCACGAACACGCGCCGTCCGGTGTGGACGTCCAAATCGGACTGGATCAGCTGTCGCAGCAGCCTGTTGTGCTCGACCACGGGCACGACCGCGCCGAACGCGGTCAGCGCCTGCACACCGGTGAGCCGGAGGTCCCTGCGCAGCAACGAAATCGCTCGCCACAGCTCGCGGCGGGCGTCGTGCGCCATGATCGCCGACGCGATCTTCGGCTCGGTGAGCCGTGTCCCCGTCCACCGCTCCAGCACGGCGACCAGCTCGGCGAAGCGGCGTTCGACGTACCGCGTGGTGGTCCAGTGCGGCAGGTGCAGCACGTCGACCAGGTGCGTCTCCGGCAGCCCCAGGCCGGGTTCGAGCCGGCGCAGCTCCCGCACCGCGTAGAACAACCGCAGCGAAGCCTCGCAGTCCCGCGACAGCAGGAGCCGGTCGAGCCGGCCGTACTCCCCCGCCAGCAACCGGGTCAGCACCGACAGGGAGGCCGCGTCGACGCCGCGGCCCAGGTAGGTCTCGCCCTCGGTGACGTCCAGACCCGGCCGGCCCGCGAGCCGCACGGGAAGCGCGCCCGCCGCCGTGACCAGCTCCACCGGGACGTCCTGGCCGACGCAGCCGATCACGAGACCGTCCCACGAGACCGGATACCGGTGTTCGTAGTGGCCGGCGAGGCGTTCCAGAGGTGTCGCCACGGTCAGATCACCCGTTCCGCGCGCAGTGCGGCGAGACGGTCGTCGTCGTAGCCGAGGAGGTCGCCGTACACCAGGTCGTTGTGCTCGCCCAGGGCCGGAGCGGGCTGGTCGAAACCGACGGCCGAGCCGGAGAACACGATCGGCACCCCCGTGGCGGAGATGTCCGCGGTCGCGCCGTGGGACGGGTGGGTCAGCGCGACCACCTCCCGGCGTCCGCGGACGAGCGGGTCCCGCACGGCCTCCGCGGGCTCGCGCACCTCGGCGGCCGGCACGCCGTTGTCGACGAGCAGCGCCACCGCCGCGGCACGCGACTGCCCGGCCGCCCACTGTCCGATCCGCTCGTGCAACGCGGACGAGTTGGCCACCCGCGCGTCCCTGGTCGCGAACCGGGGGTCGGCGGCCAGTCCCGGCTCCCCCATGGCCTGGAACACCCCCGCCGCGAACCGGTCGGTCGGCCCGCACAGGGCGAGCCACCCGTCCTCGGCCTCGAACAGTCCGAAGGGCGCGAGCCTCGGCACCAGCGAACCGGTGCGCTGTGCCAGGCCGACAGCCGCGTAGGCGTCGAAGGGTTCGCACGCGACCAGTGACGTCAGCGCGCCGAGCATCGAGACGTCCACGTGCTGGCCGACGCCCGTGCGGTCGGCCTGCACGACGGCGGCGAGGGTGCCGATGACCGCGAACAGCGGTGCGACCAGGTCACCGACCGGCAGGCCGTTGCGGACCGGGTCGTCGCCCTCCTGCCCGGCCGTGCCCATGATCCCGGACAGCGCTTGGACGATCGTGTCCATGGCCTTGGCGGGACCGCCTTGGGCGCCGAAGCCGCTGATCGACGTGTAGACCAGCCGCGGGTTGACCGCCAGCATCGCTGCCGGGTCGATGCCGAGCCGGGTGGTGACACCGGCGCTGTAGTTCTCCACCAGCACGTCGGCGCGCCGCACCAGGTCGGTCAGGACACCGCGGCCGTCGGGGTGCTTGAGGTCGAGCGTCACGCTCTCCTTGTTGCGGCCGCGCAGCAGCATCGACACGGACATGTCGTCGTCGTGGACCCGTCCGAGGCCCAGCCCGTCCCTGCCGAGGTACGGCGCGTTGCCGCGCGACGAGTCCCCGCCGGTCCGCGGGTTCTCCACCTTGACCACGCGCGCGCCCAGGCCTGCGAGCAGCAGGGTGGCGTAGGGCCCTGCCAGGGCGGTCGTGAGATCGACGACCGTCCGTCCGGCGAGTGGTTGCTCGGTCACCTGCGCACCTCCTCGGTCACGACCGGCACGTTCCGTGACGGTCGGCGTCCCACCTCTACACTCGGTGATCGTGACGGCCACGCCGCGATCCGCCGCCCCGCGCGATCCCCGCTCCGACCAGCTCCCCCGGCAGCAGCACGGCGGCGCGCCCCAGCACCTGCTGATGACGCTCTACGCGGACTACTGGCTGTCCACCGGCGGCTGGGCGTCGTCGGCGGCGCTGGTCCGCCTGCTGGCCGAGTTCGGGATCACCGAGACCAGCGGAAGGGCCGCGCTGAGCAGGCTGTCCCGGCGCGGCATGATCACCGTGCACCGCAACGGCCGCCGCACGTTCTACGGCGTCGACGGCGCCGCGGCGGTGACGCTGGGCGACTCGGTCCGCAGGGTGCTGTCGTTCGGCGTGACGTCCGAGCCCTGGGACCGCACGTGGACGACCGTCGCGTTCTCCATCCCGGAGGAGCAGCGCGAAGTCCGCCACCAGCTCCGCACCCGGCTGCGCTGGCTGGGGTTCGCACCCATCTTCGACGGCTTCTGGATCTCGCCGACCGCGTCCGGCGACGACACGGTGCGCGAGCTCGACGCCCTCGGCGTGACGAGCGCGGTCGTGCTGCGCACCGGCGGACCGGTCGGCGGGCGACCCCTGACGGAGGCCTGGAACCTCGACGAGGTGCGCGACCTCTACGAGGAGTTCACCGACACCGTGTCGCCGCTCGCCGAGCAGGTCCGCGCGGGCCGCGTCACGGCCGCGGAGGCACTGGTGCGCCGCACGCAGGTCATGGACGAGTGGCGCACCTTCCGCTGGAAGGACCCGAACCTGCCGCACGAGCTGCTGCCCGCCGACTGGCCGCGCGACACCGCACGCGCGTTGTTCGCCGAGGTCTACGACGGACTCGGGCCGCTGGCCGAGCACCGGGTCCGCCAGATCGTGTTCGAGCTCGACCCGGACGACGTCGGACTGGTCAGGCACCACACGACCCACCAGGCGCCCTGACCGGCCGAGCGGGGTTCGACGGCGAGCACTCATCCGCACTCCCCTCGAACCGTAGTGCCCGAAAGTCTTCATCTGACTTATAGACGACCAGTCGAAACGATAAGTGTCAAGCATTGCCGCCCGCGTTGGCCAACAGGTCGTCCAAGGCAGTGCGTCGAGGCACTGGCAGAAAACAGAAAGCCGAGTTGAGCAGGTACATCCTCGTGTCGATCGAGCAGGAAAATGTAGAGTGTTTTCATGACCGCTGCTCCTCGTGAAGTGCCCGCACTCCCCAGGATGCAGGCCGGTGGCAGCCCCCAGCACCTGCTTCTCACCCTGATCGGCGACTACTGGTACGGCCAGCGGGCACCCCTGCCCTCGGCCGCTCTGGTGGAGCTGCTCGGCGAGTTCGGCATCACGGAGACCAGCGCGCGGGCCGCGTTGAGCAGGCTGTCCCGCCGCGGGCTGCTGGAGCTGTCGCGGGCGGGCCGGCACACGTCCTACGCGCTGAGCCCGCGCGCGGCACAGGTCCTGGAGGCGGGCCTGCGGCAGATCGTCACGTTCGGCGCCGTCGAGGAACCGTGGACCGGGCAGTGGACGGTCGCGGTGTTCTCGGTGCCGGAGGAGCAGCGCGACCTCCGCCACGCCCTGCGCTCGCGACTGGGCTGGCTCGGGTTCGCGTCCCTGTTCGACGGCGTGTGGGTCTGCCCGCGCGACCGGGTCGCCGCCATCACGGAGGTGCTGTCCGAGCTCGCCATCGACTCGGCGGCGGTGCTGCGTGCCGAGGTCACCGACGGCAGCCCCCTCGGCGGTCACCCCATCACGGCGTGGGACCTCGACGAGCTGCGAGACCGGTACGTCGCGTTGATCGACGAGTACTCCGAGGTGCGCGGGCGGCTGGCGGACGGGCGGATCGGCACGGCGGAGGCGCTGGTGGTGCGCACCGCGCTGATGGACGACTGGCGCCGGTTCCCCGGCCTCGACCCTGACCTGCCGATGGCGCTGCTGCCGCAGCCGTGGCCGAGGGCGCGGGCCAGGGCGTTGTTCACCGGGCTCTACGACGAGCTGGCACTGCTGGCCGAGCAGCGCGTGCGCCAGGTCGTCAGCCGGTACGACGAGGACGCGGCGGCCCTGGTGCGCGGACACGGCAGCGACTACGCGGGCTGAGCGCGGCGGCCGACGCCGGGCAGCACGACCTCGTCGCCGTCCCACGCGAAGTCCGCGACCAGGCCCGCCACCGCGCCGATCCGCGCGACGTAGTCGGCGACCTCTTCCCCACCGTCCGAACGCGACACCGGCACCGGTCGTCCCGAGTCGTCGATCCAGCACGGCAGGAAGCCGGCCGAGACGATCCCCTCGCGGTCGAAGCGGCAGACGGCGATGACCGTGTTCCTGCTCTCCGGGTGGAACGGGTAGAACGGCATGTCCGGGTCCGGCGCGAAGCCGTAGAGCTCGACGCGCCTGCGCGCCCAGTCGGCTCGTTCGGCGCTGTCGTTGCCGGTCGGCGTGAGCGCGTGGGTGACGGTCACGAAGTTGCCGAGACCGTGGAAGATCGGACGCCCGCGGTAGACCTCGACGCCACGCATGATGTGCGCGTGGTGACCGAACACGGCGTGCGCGCCGGCGTCGATCGCGGCCCGCGCCACCGGTTGCTCGTACATCGCCAGTGCCGCGGGCGTGTGGCCGACACCCTTGTGCATGGACACGGTGACGACGTCCACTTCGGACGCCAAGGTGACGATGTCGTCCGCCATCGCGGCCAGGCTCTCCGGTTCGGCGAAGGTGTACACGCTCGGCGGGCCGCCTGGACTGGCGTGGTCCAGCTCGTAGTGCGTGAGCACCCGGACGTAGGCGCAGCCCGCCTTGCGGGAGGTGGCCCAGGACTCGCGCGGTCCGACGAGGTTGTAGCTGAGCACGCCGATCCGCAGGCCGCCGCGGTCGAGCACGGCGGGCCGCCGCCCCGAACCGAGGTCGGGTCCCGCTCCCGCCGTGGCGAGCCCGGCGGCTCGCGCGTGGGCGATCGTGTCCGCCACGCCTGCCTCGCCCGCGTCGTACACGTGGTTGCCCGCGAGGGTCACCACGTGGAAACCGGCGTCCGCCAGCGCGGTCAGCCCCGCCGGGTCGGCGGGCGGTGCCGGGACGTCCGTGCTCACCTGGACGTCCGTCGTGCTGTGCGGCACCTCGACGTGGCCGATCACCAGGTCGCCCCTGCCGAGCGCCGGTGCGGCCGGTGCGAGGAAAGACGCCGGGTCCGGCTCATCGAGCACCAGGTCCCCGACGGACAGGACGGTCACCACGTCAGACACGGGCCCTCGTTTCCGGCGCGGTGCCGCGCTGCTGGGTGTAGCGGGACAGGAACGTGCGCAGGCGGTCCGACCTGCCGTCGCCGAGCACGTCCGCGACGGGCCCCTGCTCGACGACGCGGCCGCGGTCCATGAACACGAAGCGGTCGGCGACCTCGAGCGCGAACGCGATCTCGTGCGTGACGATGACCATCGTGAGCCCGGCGGCGGCCAGGTCCCGGATCACGGTCAGCACCTCGTCCACCAGCTCGGGGTCGAGCGCGCTGGTCGGCTCGTCGAGCAGCATGATGCGCGGCCGGGTGGCGAGCGCCCTGGCGATCGCCACCCGTTGCTGCTGCCCGCCGGAGAGCTGCCGGGAGTAGGCGTCGGCCTTGTCCGTCAACCCGACCCTGGCGAGCAGCTCCCTGGTCCGCTCGTCCGCCTCCTCCCGGCCGCGGCCGTGCACCCGCACCTGGGCCTCGGTGACGTTGCGCGCCACCGTCCAGTGGGGGAACAGCTGGAACTGCTGGAACACCATCCCCATCCGGCGCCGCTGCCCGGCCACCCGCTTCGGCGGCAACGGGCGCAGTCCGCCGGCCGAGTGCTCGTAGCCGAGCAGTTCGCCGTCGAGGTACATGGCTCCGCTGTCGATCGGCTCCAGCTGGTGCACGCACCGCACGAGGGTCGACTTGCCGGAGCCGGACGGACCGAGGACGGCGACGACCTCGCCCTGCGCCACGTCCAGGCTCACGCCGTCGAGCGCCGCGTGCTCGCCGAAGCTGCGCCGGATGTTCCGGACGCTCAGCACCGGGCCGTCCGTCATGCCTGCCACTCCCCCCGTGCGGTCCGCTGTCCCCGGCCGAAGCGGCGTTCGAGGCGTTGCTGCAGGAACGACAGCGCGGTGACGACGACCAGGTACCAGAAGCACGCCACGATCAGCAGCGGCACGATCTGGTAGGTCTGGTTGTAGACGACCTGCACCGCGTGCAGCAGGTCGGTCATGGCGATCACGCTCACCAGTGACGTCCCCTTCAGCAGCGAGATGAACTGGCTGCCGCTCGGCGGGATGATCACCCGCATCGCCTGGGGCAGCACCACCCGCAGGAACGTCTGCCCGCCGGTGAAGCCCATGGCCATCGCCGCGTCCCGCTGGCCGGGGTCCACCGAGAGGATGCCCGCGCGCACGATCTCCGCCATGTACGCGGACTCGTGCAGCGTGAGCCCGATCAGCGCGGCGGTCAGCGGTGTGATCAGGTCGTTGGTGGACCACGAGCCGAACGTCGGCCCGAACGGCACACCGATCGACAGGCGTGGCAGCAGGTAGGCGAGGTTGAACCAGAACAGCAGCTGCACCAGCGGCGGGATGCCGCGGAACAGTCCGATGTAGAGGGTGCACGTCCAGCGCACCGGCCCGAAACCGGCGAGCTGTCCCAGGGCGAGCAGCACCCCGAGCACCGATCCGGCCAGCATCGCGACCACCGTGAGGAGCACGGAGGTGCCGAGCCCCGCGAGCACGTTCGGGTCGAACAGGTGCTCGGCCACGACCGGCCACTCGAACCGGTCGTTGTGGGTGACGAACCAGGCGAGCTGGGCCGCGAGCACTCCGATCACCGCGCCGGCCAGCCAGCGCCACGGCCGCGGGCGGTGCCGGGCCGTGGCGACGTCGACGTCCCCGACGCCGGGTGGGGCGGCGGTGGCGGTCACCGGCCGGCCGCCGTGTTGAGCTCGGGCTCGGGCACCTTGACGTTCTCCAGCCCGTACTGCTTCATGATCCGGTCGTACTCGCCGTTGGCGAACAGCTCCTGGAACGCCTGGTGCACCACCGGGCCGAGACCGCTCGACTTGGGCACGAGCACGGCCAGCTTGTCCACGCCCGCTCCCTGCTCGTCGGTCTGCGTCACGTAGGTGAAGTCGTCCTTCGCGGCCGCGAGGGCGTCGATCGCGCCGCTCTCTGTCATCCCCGCCGCATCGGCGCGGCCGGACTTGGCGGCCAGGATCGTGCCGTTCGTGTCGGCGAAGCCGATGAACTGCACGGCCGGCTTGCCCTTCTTCACGCACCAGTCGGTCAGCCGGACGATCTGGTCCTGGACGATGCTGCCCGAGATCGCCGCGACCCTCTTGCCGCACAGGTCGTCGCTCGCCTTCACCCCGGCCGAGCCCGACTTCGGGATCAGGTAGGCGGTGCGGGTGACCATCCAGACGACGGCGTCGAACTGCTTCTCCCGTTCCGCCGTGTCCTTGACCGGGCCGTTGAACGCGTCGTAGCGGCCCGCGAGCATCCCGGACAGCGCGGCGGGCAGACCCGGCACGACGGTCATCTCCGTGCGCACGCCCAGCACCTTGCCGAGGGCCTCCTGGAGGTCGCGGTCGAGGCCGGTGACCGTGGCGCCGTCCTTGTCCACCACCCGGTACGGCGGGTGCGAGTCGCCCGCGAAGCGGATCACCCCGGAGTCCTTGAACTGCTCGGGCAGCTTGTCGCGGTGGACGGCCTCGTCGCCGGCGGTGGTACTCGGGGCACCGCCGGACGAGCCGCCGCCGCATGCCGGCGCGGCGGCGAGTACCACGGCCAGCAGCGCGAGAAGGGATCTACGAGACTTGAGCATCGGTGCTCCCGTCGTCGATACAACCGCATCCGCCTTGCGGACGCGCGCGTGGTGTCCGGCTTCGGCGGTTGACCGTGCCGAGGTCGGCTGTGGTGCGCCGGTGGGTCTTCCTCAGCCCGCGTACCGCCGGTTGAACCGGGGCGGGGCGAAGTCGACGTACCGACCGTCGCCGGCGAGCCTGTTCATGGCTCGCGGCGAGACGTCGGGCCAGCGGCCCGTCCGGAGTCGTTGCCACATCTGGTCGATCGCGGCCACCTGCTCCCCGACCGTGAAGGTGCAGTGCCCGGAGGTCCGCACGTACGTCTGCCGCACGAGCTCGGCGTTGCCGGCGCGGCGGGCCAGGTCCTCGTAGGACTGCTGCTGCGCCACCGTCGAGATCTGGTCGCCGGTGCCGTTGACGGTCAGCACGGGAACCCGCACGTCACCCGTGAACACGATGCCGCGCGAGAAGGCGGCGACCGCGGCGGGGTCGGCTGCGACGCGCGGAGCGGCGGCCAACCGCCTCAGGTCGGCGCCGAGGTCCAGCCCCGCTTCGGCGTACAGGCGCAGGACGGCGAGCTGCTGAGCCGGTTCTGCCGACAGGAGCTGCCGCCCGTACTCGACGCCGGTGTTCCAGGACGGGTTCCCGCCGGTCGCCTGTTCGATCGCGCGCCTGCTGCTCATCGCCTGGCCGATGTAGGGCAGCGGACCGCCCGCGAGCGCCAGGTACATGCCGTTCTCCAGTGCCGCCGCGTCCCACGGGTCCGGCACCGGGGTGGTGCCGCCGTCGGTGGCGAGCCCCCACGCCGGGAGCTGGCCGACCGTGGCGGCCAGCGCGATCCGCGCCCGCCCCTGCGCGGTGGACTGCGCACCGGCCAGCGCCGAGATCCACTGCTGCTGCGCACCCGGCACGTCCGCGGGGATCCCCGTGACGGGCAGGGCCGTGCCGGGGAACAACAGCGTCTTCAGCGTGAAGACCGTGTCCAGCTTCTGGTTCCACTGCCCGACCGAACCGCCGAGCCCACCGCACATCGGCACGGCGCCGGCGAACCGTCCAGGATGGACCTGCGCCGCGCCGGCGGCGACGAACCCGCCCATGGAACGACTTCCGGCGATCGCCCAGCGCGCCGGGCCGAACACCGCCTCGAACTCCTCGAGCGCGGCGGCCTGGTTGTCGATCGCCTGAGCGATCCGCCACCCGGTGACGGCCCTGCTCGTCCCGCCCACGGCGTACCCCCGCCCGACGAGGTCGCCCGTCAGCGCTGTGGTCAGCCCTCCCGCGGCGAAGTCCAGGTCGACCAGGACCACGCCGTTCCACCGCTGCGGCTTCGCGAACTGGTACGGGGTGCCGTCCGGGAGCTGCCCGGACGTGCAGGTCGCCGTGCCGAGGCACGGCACGACGTCCGGCGGCGCGGCGCTCACCGCGGGCGCACCGGCGACGAGGAGCAGCGCGGCCGCCAGAACGGTGCCGAGGTCGCGTGTTGCGGACATTCGAGCCTCCAGTCCCGGGAACCCTGCCCGACTGCGACCCAATAGTGGGCTCCAAATCCAACGTACGTCAACGTTTGTGTCTAACAACTTTGCCGACGCCTCCCGCTTCGGGGTCGGCAGGCTCGGGAGCCACCCGCCCGGAACCGGGAAACGGCCGGTTCCAACTCGGCGGCCAGGAGTCGAATCCATCGAATTCTTTCACTCAGCTGCGTCGAATGACAAAATGCTCGACTTCAGCACCTTTAATCCGACGCGGACAACCACACGACAATTACGACAATTCGCGACTCTTGGCCTCGACCAGCAGTCGTGTTAGCGTTCACATAGGCAGCTTGCAGGCGGTTCTTAAGCCCAGAAAAAGATCCGGATCCCTTTTCCTCGCTTTCGACTGATTCGCGCCACCGCCATGACGGAGCATGGCGGTTCAGCCATTCATCTCCACCGGAGGGAATACAGCCATGCCCCCAACCCTGCTCGGGCGCGTGCGCACCGTTGTCCTCGCGGCCGTCCTGGTCGCCGCAGGTGCCGTGGCGGCGGCACCGGCCGAGGCCGCCACGTCGATCACGATCAACGGCTCGTCCGGCGGTCGCACGTTCGACGGCGTCGGCGCGGTCAGCGGCGGCGGCGGGAACAGCCGCCTGCTGATCGACTACCCGGAGCCGCAGCGCGGCCAGATCCTCGACCACCTCTTCAAGCCGAGTTATGGCGCCGCACTGCAGATCCTGAAGGTGGAGATCGGCGGCGACACCAACTCCACCAGCGGCGCGGAGCCCAGCCACGCCCACTTCCGCGGCGACCTCGACTGCGACCGCGGGTACGAGTGGTGGATCATGGAGCAGGCCAAGGCGCGCAACCCCGGTCTCAAGCTGGTGGGCCTGGCCTGGGGCGCGCCGGGCTGGATCGGCAACGGCACCTTCTTCTCCACCGACCTGGTCGACTACTACCTGTCCTGGCTCGGGTGCGCCCGCCGGCACGGGCTGACGATCGACTACCTCACGCCGGTCCAGAACGAGAAGCAGTGGAACGCGGACTGGACGGTCACGATCCGCAACGCCCTCAACGCCAACGGGTACAGCGCCGTCAGGATCATCTCCGGTGACTCGTGGCCTGGGGACTGGGGGCCGGCCGGACCCATCTCGAGCAACACGGCCTACCGCAACGCCGTCGACGTGCTCAGCGCGCACTACACCTGCGGTTACCTGAGCGCGCAGACCTCGTGCACCGTCCCGTCGAACGTCGCCGCCTCCGGCAAGACGCTGTGGTCGAGCGAGAACGGCTCCCAGGACTACAACGACGGCGCCAAGCCGCTGGCCCGCGGCATCAACCGGGTCTACATCGACGGCAAGATGACCGCCTACCTCAACTGGGACCTGATCGCCGCCGTCACCCCGAACATCCCTTGGCCGACCGTGGGGCTGGTGCTGGCCAACCAGCCGTGGTCCGGGCACTACGCGGTCGGCAAGGACACGTGGGCGCTGGCGCACACCACCCAGTTCACCGCCCCCGGCTGGAAGTACCTGGACGCGTCCACCGGCTATCTCGGCGGCAACCGCAACAACGGCAGCTACGTGACGATGAAGTCGCCCAACAACACCGACTACAGCACCGTCATCGAGACCATGGACGCCGCCGGTGCCCAGACGCTCAACTTCACCGTCACCGGTGGGCTGTCCACCGGACAGGTGCACGTGTGGGCGACCAACCTCAACTCCGGCAACCAGAACGACTTCTTCGTCCATAGCACCGACATCACCCCGTCCGGGGGCGCCTACTCCCTGACCGTCCAGCCGGGCCACCTGTACACGGTCACGACCACCACCGGACAGGGCAAGGGCACCGCCACCGGCCCGTCCCAGGGCTCGCTGAACCTGCCCTACAGCGACGACTTCGACGGGTACGCCACCGGCAAGGAAGCCCGGTACCTGATGGACATGGAGGGTGCCTTCGAGACGTCCGGGTGCGGCGGCGGCCGATCGGGCACGTGCGTGCGGCAAGCGTCTCCGCAGCAGGCCATCCCGTGGAAGACCAGGACGGATCCGTACGCGCTGCTGGGCAACGTGGCCTGGAGCAACTACACGGTGTCGGCGGACGCGCTGCTGGAGAAGCCCGGCTCCGTCTCGCTGATCGGCCGCGCCGGGTCGCAGGTGACGACCAACCAGGCCGCGCTGAACGCCTACTACCTGAAGGTCAGCGACACCGGCGCCTGGTCGATCCTGCGCAACAACCTCAACCAGCAGGTCACCACGCTGCGCAGCGGCACCACCGCCGCGCTGGGCACGAACCGCTGGCACGCGTTGTCGCTCGGCTTCTCCGGCAGCACTATCACCGCGGGAATCGACGGCTCGGTCGTCGGCACGGTGACCGACTCCACGCTCACCGCCGGTCAGGCCGGGCTCGGCACCAGCCAGGGCGAGACCGCGCAGTTCGACAACCTCGTCGTGGCCGGCTCGGGCGGCGGGACGACATCGTTGCTGCGCAACGACAACGCCGGCCGGTGCCTGGACGTCCCGAACGCGTCCCAGGCCAACGGCACGCAGGTGACGTTGTGGGACTGCAACGGCGGCGGGAACCAGCAGTGGACGGTCAACACCGCCCGGCAGATCCAGGTGTACGGCACCAAGTGCCTCGACGCCGAGGGCGCGGGCACTGCGGCCGGGACCAGGGTGATCATCTGGGACTGCACCGGCGGCACCAACCAGCAGTGGAACGTCAACGGCGACAGCACGATCACGGGTGTCCAGTCAGGACTGTGCCTGGCCCCGAACGGAGGGGCCACCGCCAACAGCACACCGGTGACCCTGCAGACCTGCAACGGCGCACCCAGCCAGAAGTGGACGCGGAGCTGACGATGAGCTCATACACGATCGCACGCCGCCTCGGTCACCTCGTGGTGGCCGCCATGACGACCACCGCGCTGGCGGTGGCGGCACCCGTCGCCCTGATCGCCACGGCCCCCGCCGCCCAGGCCCTCGACAACGGGCTGGCCAGAACGCCGCAGATGGGGTGGAACGACTGGAACGCCTACGGCTGCAACATCTCCGACTCGCTGGTCCGTTCCACCGCCCTGGCCATGCACAACAACGGCATGCAGGCGGCGGGCTACCAGTACGTCAACATCGACGACTGCTGGATGACGCGCAACCGCGACTCGAACGGCAACCTCGTGCCGGACCCGGTCAAGTTCCCGAGCGGCATCAAGGCACTCGCCGACTACGTGCACTCGCTCGGCCTCAAGATCGGCATCTACGAGGACGCGGGCACGGCGACCTGCGCGGGCTATCCGGGCAGCCTGGGCCACGAGCGCCAGGACGCGAACCTCTTCGCGTCCTGGGGCATCGACTACCTCAAGTACGACAACTGCAACAACCAGGGCGTCAACGCCCAGTCCCGGTACACGGCCATGCGCGACGCGCTGGCGGCCACCGGCCGGCAGATCCTGTACAGCCTGTGCAACTGGGGCCAGGACAGCGTGTGGACGTGGGGTGCGAACGTCGGCAACAGCTGGCGCACCACCGGGGACATCGCGGCGAACTACACCAGCATGCTGAACATCTTCCACGCCAACGTCGGCCTCACGAGCTACGCGGGACCCGGCGGGTGGAACGACCCGGACATGCTCGAGATCGGCAACGGCATGTCCGCCACCGAGGACCGGACGCAGTTCAGCCTGTGGGCGCAGATGGCCGCGCCGTTGATCGCGGGCAACAACATCCCGAACGCGAGCGCCACCACGGTCTCCACCCTCACCAACACGCGGGTGATCGCGGTCGACCAGGACCCGCTCGGCAGGCAGGGCCGGATGGTGTCGTCGTCCGGCGGCCGCGACGTGCTGGCCAAGCCGCTAGCGAACGGTGACGTGTCGGTCGTGCTGTTCAACGAGGGTTCCTCGGCCGCCACGATCTCGACCACCGCGGCGGCGATCGGTAAGACCGGCGCCACCGGCTACACCCTCACCGACCTGTGGTCCGGCTCCACCTCCACCACGACGGGCACGATCAGCGCGTCGGTCCCCGCCCACGGCGTGGTCATGTACCGGGTCGCGGGCGGCACGACCGGCGGCGGGGACCCGGTGACCGGTCCTGTGCGCGCGGTCGGTGCGGGCAAGTGCCTCGACGTCCCCGGCGCCACGGCGGGCACGCAGGCGCGGATCTGGCCGTGCAGCGGTCAAGCCGCCCAGAACTGGACCTACACCACCGGAAACCAGATCGGCATCGCCGACGGCACGCTGTGCCTGGACGCCTACGACAACCAGACCAGCCCCGGTACGAAGGTGATCCTCTGGTCCTGCAACGGCCAGGCGAACCAGCAGTGGCTGCGCAACTCCGACGGCTCGGTCACCGGGGTCCAGTCAGGGCTGTGCCTGGACGTGACCGGGGCGTCCACCGCCGACGGCGCACTGGTCGAGCTGTGGACGTGCAACGGCGGCAGCAACCAGCGGTGGACGCTGGGATAGCCGGGCCGCTCCGGGCACGACGATCACACGGACGTGCGTTCCCACTGCTGGTTGGCGCCTGTGTTGCAGGAGTACTGCTTCAGGATCGCGCCGTCCGCGGTGGAAGAGGCCGGCACGTCGACGCACTTGCCGCTGTGCCGTGCCCGGAGCTGGAAGTAGCTGCCGCTGGCGACCATCTGGAACTGCTGGTTGGCGCCGCTGCCGCAGGTGTACTGGACGAGTTCGATGCCGTCGCCGGTCGAGGCGCCCGTGACGTCGAGGCACTTGCCGCTGTGCCGGCTGACGATGCGCCAGTAGCCGCTGCCGGCGTCCTGGAACTCCCATTGCTGCCAGGGGTTGCCGTTGTAGGTGTACTGACCGACGCGCGCGCTGTTCTCGGTGTTCGGCTGCTGGACGTCCATGACCTTGCCGCTGTGGCGCGCGGTGATCCGGTAGTACGTCCCCACGGGCGGGTTCGTGCCGTCACCCCAGGCGTACCGGAGCCGGTCGGCCCCGGAGGGGTTGCGGACGGTCAGGTCGAGGTTGGTGCCGCTGCCGCTCATGGAGTACATCGAGTAGTGGTCGTAGCCGATGTTCCCGGGCTTGCCACCGACGGCTGGCCAGTAGGTGCCGCCCATCCTGTTGTCGCGCATGACCTGGGCGATGGCGCGGATGTACCGCACGAAGTTGTCGCCGCTGTTCGCGTCGCCGTAGTCGAGGCCGGTGGACATGGGCGCGCCGAACTCGGTGGCGACCGCGCGGGAGGCGCAGTTGCCGAGCCGCGTCTGGATGTGGGCGCGGAACTGGTCGTACGTCATCGCCTCGTAGAAGAAGGCGTAGTGGTGGAAGGAGAACAGCGTCGAGCTGAACCGGCTGTCGTTGCAGACGTCCCGCAGGTCCTGGCTGTAGCCGGTGCCACCGACGAGCACCCGGGAGGGCACCGCCGAGGTGTGGTACGCGAGCCAGTTCGCGGCGACGTCACGCCATTCCGCCGAGCTGTAGCCGACCGGCTCGTTCATCGGCTCGAAGTAGACGTTGCCGTTCGAGCCGTAGGTGTTCGTGACACTGGACCACATCGCGTTCCACGCGCCCATGTTCGTGATCCTGCCGCGGGAGGCGGCCCCGTCCTCCCAGTAGGCGAGGATCACCTTGAACCCGCGTTCGGTGGCGGCGTCGACAGCGCCCCGGTAGGCGTTCCACCAGGTCGTGTCGGCCACGGTGTGGGTGTTGACGGGCAACCGGACGGTGTTGACCCCCAGTGTGGAGGCCATGTCGTCGTAGACGGCGTTGGCCTTGGCGCGCACGGTGGCGTTGCTGTCGGACTTGCTCAGCCCCTGCACGACGAGCGCGGTGGTGCTGAAGTTGTCGCCCAGCACGGCCCAGTTCATGCCGCGGAACCCGCTGGTGGCGGCATCGGCCGGGGGCGCTGTCACGACCATGCCCAGCGACGCGGTGAACGCCGCCACCACCAGGACGACCAGCGATCGGCACCACGGCCGGGTCTTGCGCGGTGGTCCTGGCCGGTGACGATCGGGAGCTGTGATCGTTGCCATGAGATGCCCCATTCCGGCAACGATCGCGGATTCCCCGGCGATCGTCCACTGCCGTCTTCGGAATCGTCGAACCGTTCGACGGCGGCACCAGGACTTAACTCAGCGTGCGGCCTGAAGATCGAGCAGCTACGGATTCGTGTCAGCCCTGCGGTGGTGCGGCAGAAGCACGGAGAGCGTCGACCGCCTCGGGCACGGTGGAGAACAAGGGCAGCCGCATGTTCATCCCGCTCATGGTCAAGGTCCTCATCACGGCCTTCTGCGCCGCGGCGATGCCGAAGGGGACGCCTTGCTGCCCGGCCTCGTACTGGACGGAGATGAGCATGCTGATCCCGGCGGAACCGAAGAAGGTCACCGCCTGGAGGTCGACGACGATCCCCTCGGGGCGTTGGTCGACCACGTGGAGCACGCTCGCGAGAGAGGTCTTCGCCGTCTTCATGTCCAGCTCGCCGGCGAGCTCGACCACCGCGATGCCGTCGTGGTCGGTGGTGCGCAGAACCGGTCGGTCCGCAGCATCGTCGAACTCGTGTTCCATGTCGAACTCCCATCAGCCAGAAGTGAAAGCGCCGACACGAGCCGCTGCCCCACCCGGAGAACCAGTCGCGACGAACCTCTCTGCTTGATCAATTCCGTCTCCCTCACGCTATCCCGCGACACGACGAGGGCACAACCACATCCAGAAACACGACGGCGTCGGCTACGTGCCGGACGAGCGCGGAACCTCCGGGCTCCCCGGCGTTCGGGCGGAACTTCCCGTGGGCGGCGTGGTTCCGAACGGGATGACCCGCCACCACGTCACGCACCGCCACGCCCACTCCGCCGGCCCGTACCGGAACCGCCGCATCCAGAGATGGCTCAGCACGGCCTGCACGACCGCGATCCCCACCCCGCACAGCACGAGCGACCCGTACCCGCGCACCAGCCCGCTCACCGCGAGGATCAGCACGGTCGCGAGCAGGTAGTTCGTCAGCGCCATCCGGCCCATCGGCTCGAAGAACCGCCACGGCCGCAACAGGAACAGCATCGCGAGCAACGGCGCGAACACCAGACCCGTCAGCTGCGCCCGACTCACACCGGCGAGGCCGGCGCCCCCGTGGAACTGCCAGATCCCGGCGGGCACCGCGAGCACGAGCAGCCCCAGCACCACCGCGGGACGGTTCATCCGTGCCAGCAGGTCGTACTGCACGGCGGCCATCCCCAGCAGCAGCAACCCGGGAATCGGGAACGGGCCGAGCAGGAAGACGTTGAGCGACGCCAGCACCACGGGCACCACCAAGGCCACCACGCCGAGCGACAGCACCCACCGGCGCGGCAGGAACGACGCCGGTACCAGGAACAGCAGGCCGAACACGCCGTAGAACCGCAGCACCTCCCCCGGTTGCAGCACCGCGTGGGCGAGTCCGAGCAACGTCAGTGCCACCAGTCGTCGTACGAGCAACAGCCGCAGCCGAGGATGCGTGGCCGCCGACCCGCGCAGGAACAACGCGAAGCTCATGCCGAACAACACCGCGAACGTCGGCGCGAACCGCTGGTCGAACGCGAGCTGGAACAGGAACGAGTCGAGGTGGTCGGTGTTGCGCCCCTCCGGCTGGGGCATGCCGGTCATCTGCAGGATGTTCATGAACGTGATTCCGGCCAGTGCGAAGCCCCGCAGCGCGTCGAGCTCGTGGATTCGTTTCACACCACCAGTGCAGCGAACGACCACCAGCCTCCGACAGGCGGGAAAGTCAGGTGTCACCACCTACGAAAGTAGGTGTGCTCCCCCTGCGCCAGTGGGTGATCCACGTCTCGACCCGGCGGTATCGTCAGCGGTGTGAGGCGGGCGGTGGATCTGGCGCTGGTGCTGCTCGTCGCAGCGCTGGGACTGTGGCGCGAGCTCGTGCTGTCCGCGCCGTCACGGCTCGTGATGGCGTCCCTGGCGTTCTACGTCACCGTCCACCTGCTGTCGGCGGCGGCGCTGTGGTGGCGGCGGACCCGCCCGGTGGCGTCCAGTCTCGTCATCGCGTTTCTCGCACTGCTCACACCGACCTATGCCTCGATGGTCTCCGCGTACTCCGTCGCCGCGTATGCCACGCGATACCGCTGGCTCGTCGTCACCCACCCCGTGACGTGGGCGGTCGGTGCCGGGGTGTGGGCGATGCCGACCATCGGCGACGGCTTCACCGGCCCGGGTTTCACGGTGATCGCCGGGCTCGCGGGCCTCTACCTCGGCGCGCGGCGCAGGCTCGTGCAGGCACTGGTCGAGCGGGCCGAACGCGCCGAGCGCGAACGCGAACTGCTCGCCGAGCAGGCCCGCGCCGACGAACGCACCAGGCTCGCCGCCGAGATGCACGACGTCGTCACGCACCGGCTGAACCTGATGGTGCTGCACGCCGGGGCCTTGCGGGTCACCGCGAAGGACGAAGGAGTGCGCAAGGCCGCCGAGGAACTGCGCACCGCGGGCTGCCAGGCGTTGGCCGAACTGCGCGACCTCGTCGGCGTGCTGCGCTCCGGGCGCACCGCCTACACGCAGGACGTGTCGCCCGAACCGCTCTCCCGCCTGGTCGCCGACTCCGCCGCCACCGGCCTGGACGTCACGCTGACGCAGCACGGCGACGACGACGCTCTCTCCCCCGCCGTCCGCCGCACGATGTACCGCGTCGTCCAGGAGTCGCTCACCAACGTGCACAAGCACGCACCCGGCGCCCACGCCGACATCACCATCCACAGTGGACCGAGCAGCGTCCGCGCGATCATCCGCAACACCAGGCCGTCCGCGGCGCCGGACCTCGCGCTGCCCGGCTCCGGCAACGGCCTGCTCGGCCTGCGCGGCCGGGTGGAGATGGTCGGCGGCACCCTCACCGCCGGCCCGACCGACGACGGCGGCTTCCAGGTCGACGCCGTCCTACCCACATTCGTGCCGACATGACGTCGATCCTGCTCGTCGACGACGAACACATGGTCTGCGCCTACCTCCGCACGATCCTCAGCGCGGCACCCGACCTCACCGTGGTCGGCGAGGCCCACGACGGCGCCGAGGCGGTGGAAGCCGTGCTGCGCCTACGACCTGACGTCGTACTCCTGGACCTGCGCATGCCCGAGGTGGACGGTCTGGCCGCACTCGAGCGCATAACCCGCCTCGACACCCCGCCGAAGGTGGTGGCGCTCACGACGTTCGACGTCGACTCCTACGTGCTGCGCGCCATGAAGGCCGGCGCGGTGGGTTTCCTGCTGAAGTCCACCGCCCCGGACGACCTGGTCAAGCTCGTGCGCGTGGCCGCGGGCGGCCACACCGTCCTGTCTCCCGAGGCGACCCGCCGCCTCGTCGCGGCCTCGAGCGACGACACCTCTGCCAGAGAACGCATCTCCGGTCTCACGCCGAGGGAGACGGAGGTGCTCGCCTGCCTGGGCGGCGGCCTGAGCAACGCCGAGATCAGTGCCCGCCTGCATCTCACCGAGGCCACCGTGAAGGGGTACGTGTCGAACGTGCTGACCAAGCTGGACTGCGACAACCGCACCCGCGCGGGACTGCTCGCCCACCAGGCTGGGTTGAGCTGAACCGACGGGAGGCCGCACGTTCGTTGCCGCTGATCCTCGTCTGCCGGTGCCGTTCAGCGTCCGGTGGAGTAGATGTTGATGAGGTTGCCGTCGGGGTCGCGGAACAGCATCGACCGGTTTCCCCACGGCTGGTCGGTGGGTTCCTGGACCCAGGCGGTGACCTGGCCGTCCAGGCGGGCGCGTTCGGCGTCGACGTCGTCGACCTCGAACTCGATGATGGCGGACCGGTTGGCGGCGGCCTCGGCGGCGTTGTTGTTGAAACGCTGGACGGCCGCGCTGCCGGCCAGCGCGATGATGCTGCCCTCGGTGTGCAGTTCGACGTAGTCGCCGGGCCCGAAGGGGGTCACCGGCTCGGTGCCGGTGAGCGTGGCGTAGAAGGCGGTCAGAGTGGGCAGGTCGTCGGTGACGAGGCGCACCGAGGCGAGCTTCACGGCGTTCTCCTGGCTGTTTCCGTGGAGCAGGACCGTCCGGCCCCGAGAAACAGTACGGTACAGTAGCGTACTGTTTCGGTGGGAGAAAGAAGCGGAGATCGCAAGGTGACCCGATCCGGGGACTTCGTCGACGTTCGAGTTCAGCGGTCCAAGGCGGCGGTGCTCGCCCAGACCTACGAGTTGCTCTCGGCGGGCGGCATCGGCGGTGTCAGCATCGACGAGGTGTCGCGACGCTCGGGCGTCTCCAAGACCACGATCTACCGGCACTGGCCGTCACGGGCCGCGCTGCTGGTCGAGGCGTGCTCGACGATCGGGTCGGCTCCCCCGGTCCCCGACACGGGCAGCTTCGGCGGGGACCTCGTCGCCTTGACCGAGGCGTTGGCCGAGCAGCTGCGGAGCGCGCGCTGGGCGGCGGTCCTGCCGTCCATAGTGGACGCCGCCGAGCGTGATCCCGACCTGGCCGGGCTTCACGCGGACCTGCACGCCCGATTGATGGCTCCGTTCGACGTGGTGACCGAACGCGCGCGAACTCGCGGTGAGCTCGCCGCGGATCGTGGACCGGCCGACGTCACCGCCGCCGTCGCCGGCCCGCTGTTCTACCGCCGCTGGTTCTCCCGCGAGCCCCTCGACGCCGCGTTCGTCACGCGTGTGGTCGAGGACGCGCTCGGCCATCTCGGCGTCCAGGACAGTTCGACCTGACGGGCGTCGAGCACGCCCGGCTCCCAGGTCCGTGCGGTCATCGCGTGGCGGTCACCGAGTAGACCGGTAGTGCCTTGTTGTCCAGCGTGAGCGTCTTCAGCACGTCGACGTGGCTCTGGATGAGGTCACGCATGGCAGGCGGCACGGTGTGCAGGCGCTCTTGCACCACCTGGTGACAGGCAGCGATCTCCCATGCCACGTCGTGCATGCCCGTGGTGTCGATGGTGCGCGTGCCGCTCGCCCGCCACCCGGTTTCGTCGAGGACGGCGAGCAAGCGCTGACGGGAAAAGGGTGTGCGGACGTTGCCCTCGCCGCGTTCACCGGCCGCTTCGACCATGCCCTGGATCTGGACCGCGAGCAGGTGCGCGAGCTGGTCGTGGGACGCGGGAGCCAGGTCCCACTCGGCGAAGCACAGCCGACGCGCCCAGGGGCGGACCCTGGCGAGGGTTGTGCGCAGTTCGTCGAGCGAGGCGAAGTACCACGAACACTGGGACAGCACGACGTGGTCGAACGTGTCGTCCGGAAACGTCCCGGTGAGCACGTCGAAACCGAAGCGCAGGTCGATGCGTTCACCGAACGGGGTCGCGCGCAGGAACTCGGCGGACTCGGCGAGCGTGACCGGGGCGCCGTAAGCCGGGTCGGCGATGTCGACACCGACGACGTGGCCGTCCTCACCGACCGCGGCGGCCAGCACGGAAACGGGTCTGCACGAGCTGAACGTCAGGATGAGCGACACCGGCGGCCATGGCACGCGCCACCGCCGCCACGTCGATCCTGTTCACAGTCCTCCCAGCAACGAGCCCGACCAGCGATTTCCGCACGATATCGTGAACCGGCCGCCGAAGCGTCGACGTCGAGACCGCTCGGCGGCGCCGGGGCCGGAGTGATC
>NZ_DASVFL010000205.1:0-5131 GCF_036380075.1 Lentzea sp.
CGGCCGGGGGAGGCGATGCGGGCGTACGACCGGTTGCGGCGCGTGCTCGACGCGGAGCTGGGCGCCGGCCCGAGTCCCGAGATCAAGCAGCTGTACCAGCGGATCCTGCGCGACGACCCCCGGTTGGCGGGTCCCGCCCGCGCCGCCGCGGTGCTGTCGCGGGGCACACCCGTGCCGTGGCAGCTGCCCCCGGACGCGGACCCGTTCGTCGGCAGGCACGACGAGCTCCGCGGGCTGGACCACTTCACCGGCGCGGTCGCCGCGGTCGTCGGAACGGCCGGTGTCGGCAAGACGGCGCTCGCGGTGCACTGGGCGCACGGCGCGCGCGGCCGGTTCCCCGACGGGTGCCTGTACGTCGACCTGCGCGGGTACGGCCCGGAGGAGCCGGTGCCGCCGGAGCAGGTGCTGGCCGGGTTCCTGCGGGTCCTCGGCGACCGCGCCACCGACGTCGGGTACGAGATCGCGGAGCTGTCCGGCCGGTACCGGACGTTGCTCGCGGACCGCCGCATGCTGGTGGTGCTGGACAACGCGCGTGCCTCCGACCAGGTGCGGCCGCTGCTGCCGGGCACCGCGGGCTGCCTCGCCGTGGTGACCAGCCGCGACGACCTGGCCGGACTGGTCGCGCGGGACGGCGCGCACCGCGTGCGGCTGGACCCGCTGCCACCGGAGCAGGCACAGGCCCTGCTCGGCCGGCTGATCGGCGACCGGGAGGGCGCCGCCGCAGTGGTGGAACGGTGCGCGGGACTGCCGTTGGCGTTGCGCATCGTCGCCGAGCTCGCCGCGCAGTCCGGCACCCCGCTGACCGAGCTCGCCGTCACGCTGGCCGACCGCGGCCGCGGCCTGGACGAGCTGGACGCGGGCGGCGATCCCGGCACCGCCGTGGTGGCGGTCTTCGACTGGTCCTACCGCGTGCTGCCGCCATCGGCGGCAACGGCTTTCGGTCTTCTCACCTGGCATCCGGGCGCCGTCTTCGACAAGCACGCGGCCGCCGCCCTGCTGGACACCACCCCCGCCGAGGCCGGTCGGCTGATCGGCGTGCTCTGCCGTGCCCACCTGGTGCAGCGCGACGGCGTGGACCGCTTCCGCATCCACGACCTGTTGCGCGCGTATGGCAGGCGTCTATCGGCCCCCGACGCCGTGCAGACCGCGCTGACCGGACTTTTCGACTACTACGTGCACGCCACGACGGTTGCCGAGACCGCGCTGTCGTTGGGGCACGGCGATTCGCCCCGTCCGGCCGTGTTCCGGACCCCACCGCTGCACGACCCGGCTCTCGCCGCACGCTGGCTCAACACCGAACGCGCGACCCTGGTCGCCGTCGTCGTGCACTGCGCCCGGCACGGCTGGCCCGCCCAGGCCTGCGCGCTGGCCCAGGCGTTGCGCTCCTACCTGGACCAGGGACGTCATCTCGCCGAGGCCCGCACCGCCCACCGGCACGCGCTGCAGGCGGCCCGCGGTCTCGGCGACCCCGTCCGCATCGGTGCCGCGCTGAACAACCTCGGCGGTGTGCTCCACCACCTGGGCCGCTACGCCGAGGCGATCGAGCACCTGGAGGCCGCGCTGGTGTTGCGCAGGCAGACCGGCGACCGCACCGGCGAGGCGAGGACCGTCAACAACCTGGCCGGTGCGTACGGCCGCCTCGGCCGGCACGCCGAAGCGGTGGAGAGCTACGAGCTGGCCCTGCGCATCGCCCGCGGGACCGGCGACCTCGCGAGCGAGACCCTGGTGCTGGCCAACCTCGCTTTCGTGCACCTGCGAGTCGGTCGCTACCGGGAGGCGGTCGACTGCCACCGGCGCGCGCTGGAACTGGCACAGCGCCACGGCGACCGGATGATGGAGAGCGTCGAGCACAGCAACCTGGGCTTCGCGTACGCCGTCCTGGGCCGCTACCGCGAGTCGGCCCGTTCGTTGCGCCAGGCCGCCCGCCTGTGCCGGGAGCTGGGCGACCACCAAGGCCAGGGTTACGTCTCCGGCAACCTCGCCGTCCTGCACACCCGGCTCGGCAACCACTGGGTGGCGGGCCGCCACGTCGAACGCGCCCTGGCCCTGCACAACGCCTCCGGTGACCTCGCCAGCGAAGCCGCCGTGCTCGGCTACCAGGGAGACCTGCTGCTGCGCACGGGCCTGCCCGCCCAGGCGCTGCAGTCGTTCCGCCAGGCCCTGACCCTCGACCAGCGCCTCGGCGAACGGTTCCAGGAGGCGCAGGCCCTCAACGGCATCGCCGCCGCCGCGACCGCCCTGCGCCGCTTCGACCAGGCGCACCAGCACCACGAGGCGGCGCTCGCACTGGCCACGGCGATCGGCGACCGGTACGAACAGGCCCGTGCGCTCGACGGCCTCGGGCACCTGCGGTGCAAGGCGGGTGAACCGGGCGCTGCGGCAGCGCTGTGGCGGGAGGCGGCCGCGATCTACGCCGAGATCGAGGTGCCGGAGGCCGACCAGCTCAAGGCGCGGCTGCAGGCGATGACCGTGCCGGCCCGGGCGTCATCCACAGTGGACTGAAAGTCGCGTCCGTGAAGGGTGGAGTTGTCCTGAGTGGACACAGACTTCCGGGAACGGTGTCCGAGTGGAGCGAGGTCCTGCTTCCGTGGTGGACCGCGACCGGGACATCGGGCAAACCTGTGATGCCGCCTGAAGATTCTTCGTGTTCCGGGATCGCCGAACCGCGACAGAGCCCCTGACCTGGCCGGACACCGAGACCGGTTAACGCATTCCGGCCGCGGTCCGATAGGCAGGTCATGAGTACCGGAATCGGGAGCCGGTCTGGGGTGCTGCGAGCGCTCGCCGCGGTGTTTCTCGCCTTGGCCGCAGTCAACTTCGCACTGGCCGCGCACGACGGTGTGCAGTGGCTCATCGTCCTGGGTGCCCTCGACATAGCGGGTGGTCTCTACCTGGAGCGTCGTGTCCGAAGAGGCACGGGACAGCACCCCGGTAGCGGGCCGACGCACTCGTCCGACCTGCTGTTACCCGTGCCACGAACGCCAGGCGACCTCCGGCGCACGACGGACGTGCCGGAACCGTCGGCGACACCGGGATCACTGGTGCACGTGCAGGTCGGTCCGCACTGCATGGTCTCCGTGCACAACGGACCCGTGACCGGTGTGGGAGTGGTGCAGCTCGGCGGCGAGATCGACACCTGCACGACCGGTGAGCTGTGGCCCGTGGTCGAAGCGGAAGCCGGGCGGGCCGAACGCGCGCTGGTCGTGCAGCTGTCGGAGGTGACGTTCTTCGGCTCGGCCGGCATCACGCTGCTGCTCGACGCCTGGCAGGCGGCACGCGGCCAGGGCGTCGGGTTCGCCGTGGCCGCCGGGCAGGCCGCGGTGCTGCGGCCGTTGCGGATCACGCAGGTCGACGAGCTGCTGCCGGTCCGCGCTGACCTGGCCGGCGCCGTCGCCGCGGCCCTGCCCGCTCGCTGAGCCCGTCAGTCCATCGCCTTGGTGTCACGGGGCGGGGCGACCGGGTCCTCGCCGTCCGACTCGCCGGCTTCCATGCGCCGGCCGCGTTCCAGCTCCGCGTCCAGCTCGGCGCCCAGCAACAGCACGAGGTTCGAGATCCACAGCCAGACCAGGAAGATGATCACACCGGCCAGCGAGCCGTAGGTCTTGTTGTAGGAGCCGAAGTTCGCCACGTAGAAGGCGAACCCCAGCGACGCGACGACCCACACCACCACGGTGAGGAAACCGCCGGGCGTGATCCACAGGAAGCTCGGCTGCCGCACGTTGGGCGAGGCCCAGAACAGCAGGCCGATCGCGGCGCTGGCCAGGATGAACAGCACGGGCCACTTGGCGATGTCCCACACCGTGACGAACGTCGACCCGAGGCCCAGCACCCTGCCGAGCCACTCGGCGACACCGCCGGTGAGCGTCACGCCCAGGGCCGTGAGCGCCAGCAGCACGACCACACCGACGGTCAGCGCCAGTCGCAGCGGGATGACCTTCCAGAACGGACGGCCCTCCTCGATGTCGTAGATCGAGTTCGCGGCGCGCATGAACGCGCCCACGTACCCCGAAGCCGACCACAGCGCGGTGGCGAGACCGACGATGGCCAGCAGACCGCTGGCCTGGGACTTCTGCAGGTTCTCGATCCCGCCGGCGATGAAGTCCTTGGCTTCGCCGGGGCCGAGCACGTCGAGACTGTCCACGATGGTCTGCGTCGCGCTCGGCCCGAGCAGGCCCAGGAGCGAGACGAGCAGCAGGATGCCCGGGAACAGCGACAGCACGGCGTAGTAGGTCAGTGCGGCGGCCCAGTCGGTGAGGTTGTCGTTGTTGAACTCCTTCGCCGTGCGTTTCAGGACGGCCCACCAGGATCGCTTGGGCAGAGCGGTGGGGGCTTCAGGTGCGTGCGCCATGCACGGCGGGGTTTCCGCGAAAAGCGTGCGTACACCACCGAGTTCCTGGGTAGTGGTAAGTGAAGTCGATGGGGGAGAAGCCACCAGCTGTGAAGGGCATGCCGATGAGTGACCAGAACGTTCCCGCCGGAGCGGAACAGCCGCACGCCGAGAGCGCGCGAGCACAGCGCGAACCCGCCGGAACCGCGCTGTCCCGGACCGGCAGGGCGAACGGGCCCAAGCGGGTGAGGACCGCGGAGCGCGAGGAAGCGGACACGACGCAGCAGGCGGGCACGCAGAGCGAGAAGGCACCGGTGGAGCAGGCTGAGAAGGTGCCGGCGGTGCAGACCGGTAACGCGTCGGCGGAGCAGGCCGGAAAGGCACCGGCGGAGCAGGCCGGGGCGGCCCGCGAGAAGGCCACCGCCGTGACCGCCCAGCTGGGCGAGAAGGCGACCGAGGTGGGCCAGAAGGCCGGTGCGGCCGCCGCGCAGGCGGGTCAGAAGGCCGGCGAGGTCGCCGGGCGGGTGGGCGAGAAGGCCGGTGCGGTCGCCGGGCAGGTGGGCGAGAAGGCGGCCGGCATCACGGGCGAGGCCGGCGAGAAGGCCGGGTTCGTGGCCACGAAGGTCGGCGTGACCGTCATCGAGGCGGTCGAGGCGCTGCCCGAGCCGGTGAGGCAGCGCGTCGACCAGGGTGTCCGCCAGGTCCGGCAACACCCCGCGCTGGTCGCGGCCGGTGTGGCCGCGATCGCGTTGCTGCTGTGGAACCTGCGCCGCGGGCGCTGACCACCCGAGGGGCTCGCTGACA
>NZ_DASVFL010000206.1:0-17158 GCF_036380075.1 Lentzea sp.
CGCCCCCCACCTCGACTCCCACCCCATCCCCACCTTCACCACCCAACAGATCACCTGGCAGCAGTGCTTCCCAGAACCACCCCCAGGAGCCCCTCCAGGCACGACCCGCCTGGAATGCGGCACCTTCACCACCCCGATGGACTGGAACAACCAGCACAACGGCAAAACCATCACCATCGCGGTCAGCAGACTCCGCCCCCAATCGGGACCAGCAAGATCAACGATCTTCACCAACCCTGGCGGCCCGGGAGGCCCAGGCCGCACCGTCCCCCTGGTCTTCCTGGACCGCCCGAAACTGAGCGAGAACGCCGACATCATCGGCATAGACGTACGCGGCACAGGAGCCAGCAGCAACGTCACCTGCGGCGGCTTCGACGCGAGCACCAACGCCGACCCGCGCGACCGCAGCCGGGCCAACCTGGACCTCGTCTACGGCGCCATCGAGCTGCAGGCCAAGTTCTGCCAGGCCAAGTCCGGTGAGCTCGGCAGGTACGTCACCACCGACCAGACCGTCAAGGACCTCGACCTGCTCCGCCAGTTGCTCGGCAAGAAGAAGGTCAGCTGGCTCGGGTACTCCGGCGGCACCTGGCTGGGCGCCTACTACGCCACCTACTTCCCCAAGACCCTGGACAAGATCGTCCTCGACTCCAACGCCGACTTCACCGGCTCGTGGCAGCACAACTTCGAGGACTGGGGCATGGCGTTCGAGCGCCGGTTCCGCGTCGACTTCCTGCCGTGGGTGGCGAAGTACGACGACGTCTACCACCTCGGCAAGACCGGTGAAGAGGTCCGCCAGACCTACGAACGCACCCGCGCCCAGCTGGCCGCGCAGCCGGTCACGCGGCCAGAGGCCGTGTACAACGGGCCGCAGTTCGACCTCATGCTGCGGACCGCGTTGTACGGCAAGGACAACTTCGCCACCGCCGCGCAGACGTTCGCCGAGCTCGCCGGCACCGTCCCGGCGCGGATGAGCCTGCTGGCGACCTACCCGGACGCCCAGACCGGCACGGCGTACTCGATCGTCTGCAACGACACGCCGTTCCAGGGCGGCCGCAGGTACCTGGAGCGCGAGGCGGCGCAGGACGGCCCGCGGTGGCCACTGGTCGGCTACGTCCACGTCACGGGTCCGTGCGCGTTCTGGGACCGGCCGGACGTCAAGCTCAAGCAGCCCACCGGCAACGGCGTCGCGCCGACGTTGATGGTGCAGTCGGTGCGCGACCCGGCCACGTCGCTCGAAGGCGCGCAACGGGCGCACCGCAACTTCAACAACTCGGTGCTCCTCACCGTTGAGGACGAGGGCGACCACGGCATCTACGGGTTCGGCAACGAGTGCGTGAACGACGTCGTGGAGCGATACCTCGTCGACGGCGTCACGCCGGCGAGGGACCTGTCGTGTCCCGGCGTCCCGCTGCCCGCACCCGGTGAGAGCGCGGGCAACCCGCTCGCGAAGGCACGGCAGATCTCCGCCCGTCTCGGTTGGTAGAAGGGGGAAAACCAATGCACCGCAAGGCAATCGCCACGGCGCTGGTCGTCACCGCGACCACGCTCCTGGTCGCACCGCACGCACAGGCCGAACAGCCCCAGACCATCACCTGGCAGAAGTGCTTCAGCTCCGTCCCGCCGGACGCTCCTCCCGGTGTCGAGCGGCTGGAGTGCGGCAGCTTCACCGCGCCGATGGACTGGAACAACCCGCGCAACGGCAAGACCATCACCATCGCCGTGAGCCGGCTCCAGCCCGAGAAGGGCAAAGCGAAGTCGACCGTCTTCACCAACCCCGGCGGTCCCGGCGGCGCGGGCCGCACGATGCCGCTGCTCTACCTCGACCGGCCGAAGCTCAGCGAGAACGCCGACATCATCGGCATCGACCCGCGCGGCACCGGTGCCAGCAGCAACGTCACGTGCGGCAACTTCCAGACGCTCGGCTCGGCCGACCCGCGCGACCGCAGCAGGGCCAACCTCGACCTCCTCTACGGCGGCATGGAGCTCCAGGCCAAGTTCTGCCAAGCCAAGTCCGGAGAGCTGGGCCGCTACATCACGACCGACCAGACGGTGAAGGACCTGGACCTGCTGCGGCAGCTGCTGGGCAAGAAGAAGGTGAGCTGGCTCGGCTACTCCGGCGGCACCTGGATGGGCGCCTACTACGCCACCTACTTCCCCAAGACGCTCGACAAGATCGTCCTGGACTCCAACGCCGACTTCTCGGGTCCGTGGCAGAACGTGTTCGACGACTGGGGCATGGGCTTCGAACGCCGGTTCCGCGTCGACTTCCTGCCGTGGATCGCGAAGTACGACGACGTCTACCACCTCGGCAAGACCGGCGAGGAGGTCCGCCAGGCCTACGAACGCACCCGCGCCCAGCTGAACGCGCAGCCCGTCACCAGGCCCGAGGGCACCTACGACGGCGTGGTGCTCGACCTCGTGCTGCGGGCCGCCCTGTACAGCAAGGACTCCTTCGCCGACGCCGCGCAGACGTTCGCGGAGCTGGCCGGTGCGGCGCCCGCGCGGATGTCCGTCCAGGCGAGCTACCCGGACGCCTCGACGGGCACGCTGTACACGATCCTCTGCAACGACACCGCTTTCCGGGGCGGCCGGCCGTACCTGGAACGCGACGCGGTCCGCGACGGCGCGAAGTGGCCGCTGTTCGGCTACTACCAGATCATGGGCCCCTGCGCGTACTGGGACCGGCCGAACGTGCAGCTGAAGCACCCCACGGGCAACGGTGTCGTGCCCACGCTGATGGTGCAGTCGGTCCGCGACCCGGCGACTCCGTTGGAAGGCGCGCAGCGGGCGCACCGCAACTTCGAGAACTCCGTGTTGCTGACCGTGAACGATGAGGGCGACCACGGCATCTACGGGTTCGGCAACGAGTGCGTCAACGACGTCGTGGAGCGCTACCTCGTCGACGGCGTCACGCCGAAGAAGGACCTGTCGTGCCCGGGAGTCCCGCTGCCCGCTCCGGGCGGGTCCACGCACAACTCGCTGGCCACGGCGCAGCAATACGCCACTCAGCTCGGCTGGTGACACCCGGCGGGAGCTGCGACGGCCGGGAACGACCGTCGCAGCTCCTCCGCCACCTCCTCGGTGACCGGCTGGGCCGCGGCGTCGTCGCGCACCACGTCGAGGACGTGGACGCGGTACCAGTCTCGGCCCATCGACCACTGCGCGTACCGCGTTCCGCCGTCCCCGCCCCACGTCCGCAGAACCCGTTGCAACACCGGGTCCACGACCGCCCAGTAGCGGTACCGCCCGTCCTCCGGCTCACGGCTGCGGCGCGTCACGACGGCTTCGAGCTCCCGTGCACGGGTCTCGCCGATCTCGACCCGCCCGTCGCCTTCGAACACGCACGGGCCGACCACCCGCCAGCGTTCGCTGACGAACGTCCGCTCGGCGACGACGCCGCCGGCGTCGTTCCACAGGTGGGCGAGCCGCAGCGGGTCGCCGTCGGCGTCCAGGAACGCGTAGTGGCGGTGCTCGACCCGCGGCGGCCGGGGCGTCCAGGACGTCAGCAGGTGGTCGAGGGTCGCGCCGGCGACGGGTTCGCCGAGGCGCCACTGGCGGCCGGCGGGCACCCAGTCGCGGTTCTCGTCGTAGCGTTCGAAGCTCCCCGCCCGCTCCCGCACGAGCAGGAACGGGTCGCGGACGTCCGGGTGGAAGTGGTTCACCACGGCGAAGTGGCTGTGTCTCATGCGGCTCCTGCCCTCAGCCGGGCCGGCGGACGTCCAGCACGGCCTCGGAGAACGTCGTGTACCAGGGACTTCCGGTGAACTGCGGACCGGTCTCCTCGCCCAGGTAGAGGTCGATGTGCCTCTCCCCGCCCAGGCCCGGCGTGAACTCGTCGGTGATCTCCCAGGACGAGGACCTCAGCTTCCCGCACACCGCGGCGTCGACTTCTCCTCCCTCCGGCGTCCGTCCACAGGAGACGAGCGTGACCCGGGACCCCGCCTCCACCTCGTCGGCGGCCGCGGAGACGAACGGCCGCAGCGGCCGGCCGAACGAGTCGCGCGGCTCGGAGTCGAGCCAGTACCCCTTGTCGTAGGACCAGTTCAGATAGGACCCGGATGCGGTCCGTCCGGTTCCCTCGTCCTGCACGGCTTTCGCGAAGGACCGCGGGAACGTGCCGAGCAGGTCGCTGCCCCTGTCACAGTCGATGACGGGACAACCACGCACAGGCGCCGCAGGTCCACTGTGGAACGCCTCGACGGCCGTGTAGTAGACGGTGACCTGCCATCCCCCGGACCCGCCGGACGTGGGTGGCACCGCCTGACCGGCGGTGCACCCGGCCAGCAGCAGCACCACCCACATCCAGCGCACACGACCTCCTGTCAGCCCGCCATCACCGTCGCGGCGGACACGAACGCGTAGCCGGCGCTCCTCAGCCCCTGCACGGTCTGCCGCAGGTAGGACGTACCGAGGTACGGGTGGTAGAAGAAGCTGGCGACACCATCATCGACCACCCTGAGCTGCTGCGCCGTCCTGACGAGGTCGGCGGGCAGCCGGGCGGGGTGGTTGTTGAACGGCTCCGGCTCGACGTTGCCGACGGCCTCCGGCGCCACGACGGAGCCGTAGACGTCCCGGACCAGGTACGGGAAGTACTGGCCGTAGACCTGGTCGTACCGCGGGGTGCCCGTGCCGCAGGCCCCGTTCGGGCAGTAACCGCCGAAGTACAGGCCGCGGTCGTAGCGCTTGCCGAAGTTCTGCTGGATCACCTGGTAGTCCACAGCGGACGCCGCGTAGTGCGGCGGCTCGAAGATCGCCGGCTTGCCGAACCCGGCCGCGGCGAACGCGCTCGTCGCCGAGTTGATCCTGCCCTGCACCCACGACGCGGAGTCGCCGGGCACCGGGCCGTCGTAGACCACGTTGTCGTTCGCGTCCACGTGGGCGGTGTAGAACTCGAAGTCGTTGCCGCTGCGGCCGTCGTACGGGTTCGCGACCTTGCCGAACTGGTGCGTGTAGCCGTGCATCAGGATCGTGCCACCACGTGCGGTCATGTACTTCAACGCGCTGACGACCTGCGGCCTCTGCGCCAGGTTCGCCGCCTCGGGCACGCCGTCGTTCTCGGCGCCCAGCGGGTTCTCGTAGCGCGGGTAGACCGCGATCGTGAACGGGATCCGCTGCGAGTACAGGTAGTCCGCGACCGCGCGCAGCTCGGCCGGGTCGGCGTCGGGACCGACGTCCTCGATGCGCACGAGCGCGCGCTTGCGGTCCGCCACCGCCGGGTTCGAGATCTTGCTGATCAGGTCCGCCGCGGCGAGGTAGCGGTCGCCGTGGTCGACGTAGCTGAACGGGATCTCGCCGATGTAGGTGAGGTTCCTCGACTTCGTGGCCCAGTTGATCGGACCGGCCGCCGAGCCGGTCGCGACGGCCGGGGCCGAGGCGATGGCGGGGTCGGTGATCGAGGTGATCATCAGGCCGGACGGCGTGGCGAGCGGGCTGCGGCCGAGGTCGGTGCCCTCGTACCGGACCGTGGTCGCGGCACCGGTGTCGTACTGGACCCAGTTCCAGCCGTAGGTGGTCTGGAAGCTCGGCGCGCGGGCGGTGAGCTGCCAGATGTTGTGCGCCATCCACAGCACGGGCTTGCTGCCCGCCAGCACGTCGTCGAGGAACGACACCGGGATCGGCTCGTCGTAGGTGGAGCCGATGTAGATCACGCCGGTGTAGCCGGACATCTCGCCCGCGGCGTACGAGCCGACCGGGTGCATGACGTACGCGCTGCCGTGCGAGGCGAGGTTGCCCGCCTGCACCGCGTACGCCTCGCCCAGCCACGCCCACGGGCCGGTGCTGTCGTAGAGGACCAGCGTCTTCTGCGTCGACTTCGCGCCCGGCGCGGCACCGCCGTTCGTGCCGGCCGGCGCCGTGAGCGCGCCGAGCACCGTCGAGGTCGTGGTGGGCTGGGTGGTGCGCTTGGCGACGCGCGTGCTCGTCGCGGCCGGCTTCTTAGTCGTCAGCGGCGGCGCGGGCAACGCGTTCTCGACCAGCTCACCGACGGCGTCGGGGCCGGCCGGGGGCGGCGCCGCCTGAGCGGGTGCCGGGACCACCGCGACCGCGAGTGCGACCCCTAAGGCCACCTTGAGGAGTCTCATGCCACATCTGCCTCTCCGGACAGGCGCACCGTCGCGCTGCCCGCGTAGGGAGCGAACTCGTCGGGCCGCTGCTGTTGCAGTCCCAGCAGCCAGGCCACGGCCTGTTCCGTGCGCACGGACGCGAGCCCGTCGCCGAACGGGTTGCCGTCGGCGGTCATCGCCTCGCGCGCGGCGGGGCTGTCGAGCAGGCGGACGGTGAGCGCGGTGATCCGTTCGCGGTCGGTGCCGACGAGCACGGCGCAGCCCGCCCTCACGGCCTCCATCCGCTCGGTCACGTCGCGCAGCACGAGCGCCGGGACGCCGAACGACGGCGCCTCCTCCTGGATGCCGCCCGAGTCGGAGAGCACCAGCGTGCACTGCGCGAGCAGGCGCGCCAGCTGCGAGTACGGCAGCGGGTCGGTGATCGTGACGCGGCCGACGCCGCCCAGCACGTCCACGACCTGCCGCCGCACGGCCGGGTTCGGGTGCGCCGGCAGGACCACCTCGACGTCGGGCCGTTCCCGCACGATGTCGGCGACCGCGCGCAGCACGTTGTCGAGCGGCTCGCCCCACGACTCGCGGCGGTGGGTGGTCACCAGCACGAGCCGCGACTGTCCACCGTGGACGCGGTTCTCGATCTCCTGCAGCCGCGGGTCGCCGTAGGGGGCGCGGCGGGCGGCCACGTCGAGCACGGCGTCCACCACGGTGTTGCCGATCGTGAGCACGTTGTCGCCCCGCAACGACTCCGCGGCGAGGTGTGCGGTGGCGTCCGAGGTGGGCGCGAGGTGCAGCGAGGCGAGCTGGCCGACCACCTTGCGGTTGCCCTCCTCGGGGAACGGCGACGTGAGGTCGTGCGAGCGCAGCCCCGCCTCCAGGTGCACGACCGGGATCTGCTTCCAGAACGCGGCGAGCGCGCCCGCGAGCGTCGTCGTCGTGTCGCCCTGCACCAGCACGGCGCCCGGTGGCCGTTCGCCGAAGAGCCGGTCGAGCTCCTCGATCAGCTGGCTGGTGAGCTCGGCCTGGCCGCCCGTAACGCGGTTCAGCTCGAGCCTGACGTCCGCCGCGAAGCCGAACGACTCGAGCGCCTGGTCGACCATCTCCGGGTGCTGGCCGGAGTTCACGAGCACCGGCCGGATTCGGCCGACCGCGAACATGGCGGCCGCCACCGGCGCCATCTTGACGGCCTCCGGCCGCGTTCCCGCGATCAGGAAAACCTCGGGAACCGCGCCCGATGAGAACTCACCGGGGCCGGGCACCAGAGCACTTGGTCCCATCTTCTACCTCTTAAGACTCTTCAGGCACGCGCGGCGAACGTGCGCCATCACACCCAGCGACCCAGCGGTCGCGGAAAATCAATTGGTACCTGTGTCACATCAGGCACCGCCACATCGGTGATTAGCTTCACGAACTTCGTAACGAAGTTCCATTCGTCTCCGATGTGCCCGGTTGACGCCCTGTTCAGCCAGTTCTACTCTCGCCTGTAAGACCAGCTCCCAGCGTTGCTGTCTGGTATCTCGCACGGGTCCGACGCTTCGTTACCAGGAGCCATCAATGACGAAAGTTCCCAATTCGACCAATGTCGTCACCGTCACAGCAGATTTCGTGAGCGGGTTCTCGTCGTGAGCGCCGCGCCACAATTCGCGACATTCATGCTCGTTCTGCTCGTGTTCTGGCCTTGCTACAACGTCGTTCTCGCACTGTTCGTGTGGTGGCGTCCGAAACCGGGCGGTCCGGAAGTTCCGTCACGGCACCCGCCGCAGTACTGGATCATCATTCCGGCGCTGAACGAAGAACGTGTCGTAGCCAACACGGTGCGTTCCGCACTCGCATTGGACGGCGCGCGGACACCGGTTCAGGTCGTGGTCGTCGACGACGGTTCCGACGACCGCACACCGCACGTCCTGGCCGAGATCGACGACCACCGGCTGCACGTGCTGAGGCGCGTCCCGCCGGAGGCCCGCCAGGGCAAGGGCGAGGCGTTGAACTACGCGTTCCGCTACATCCGCGACCTCGCCGAGGAGGCCGGCACCGTGCACCGCACGATCGTCGGCGTGATCGACGGCGACGGCCGCGGCGAGCCCGGCATGCTGTCGGAGATCTCCGCGTACTTCGCGCAGCGGGCCGTCGGTGCCGTGCAGTGCCGTGTCCGCATCCACAACCGCACCACCCTGCTGGCGTTCCTGCAGGACCTGGAGTTCAGCTGCGTGGTGGACGCCTCGCAGTCGCTGCGGGACGTCGTCGGCACGGTCGGGCTGGGCGGCAACGGGCAGTTCGTGCGGCTCAAGACGCTGATGGGCCTCGGCGACGCGCCGTGGTCGGCCTGCCTGGTCGAGGACCTGGAGCTCGGCCTGCGCGTGCACCTGAGCGGTCAGCGCGTCCGGTACGCCACCCGCGCGACGATCACCCAGCAGGGCCTGGTCGACGTCCAGCGGCTGCTGCGCCAGCGCACCCGGTGGGGCCAGGGCAACCTGCAGTGCCTGGGGTACGTGCCGAAGCTCGTCAAGGCCAAGCACGTCGGTTCCGTGGCACTGCTGGAGTTCCTGCAGTACCTGCTGACGCCGTGGCTGGTCGCGCCGATGACGTTGTTCATCACGGCGTTGGTGGGCTTCAACTTCTACGCGCAGCTCGCCGGCCACGCCGTCGGCGGGTTCACCGCGGGCACGTCGGACACCCTGCTGGCGTTGGGGATCTGGCTCGCCGCACTGGTGCTGCCCGGCCTCATCTGGGGTGTCGTGCACCGGCTCAAGCACGGCGACGAACCGCTGTGGAGATGCCTCGCGGTGGGGCTGGTCTACCCGGCGTTCCTGGTCCTCGGCTCGATCTCGACGCTGCGCGCCCTGTACCGGCACTTCGCCGGGCGCACCACGTGGGCCAAGACCGAACGGCTGGCGGAGAAGGAAGTTCCTGCGGCCAAGCCGGTGCCCCAGGTGGCCTAGAAGGCGCCGGGGTGGGTGCGTCTGCGCCGGGCCGCGTAGACGCCCGCCTCCGTGCGGCGGTCGAAGCCGAGCTTGTGCAGCAGCGACGAGACGTAGTTCTTGACGGTCTTCTCGGCGAGGAACAGCCGGTTCGCGATCTGCCGGTTGGTCATGCCCTCGGCGATGAGGTCGAGGATCCGGCGTTCCTGCGGGCTCAGCGTGGCGTAGCGCGGGTCTTCCTCCGGGCCGCCGCGAAGTCGTTGCAGCACGGTCGCCGTGACGCCGGCGTGCAGCAGCGAACCGCCCGAAGCGAGCGTGCGGACCGCGGCCACGAGGTCGTTGCCGGAGACCTCTTTCAGCATGTAGCCGGACGCGCCCGCCATGATCGCACCGAACAGCGCCTCGTCGTCCGAATAGGACGTGAGCATCAGGCAGGCGGGTGGTGGCTGCACGAGGCTGCGGATCTCCCGGCACACCGTGACGCCGTCGCCGTCGGGCAGCCGCACGTCGATGATCGCCACGTCGGGCCTGAGCCGCGGTGCCTGGGTCACTGCGGAGGTAGCGCTGTCCGCCTGTCCCACGACCTCGATGTCGCTCGCCTGCGCCAGCAACTGCACCAGTCCGCGCCGCACGATCTCGTGGTCGTCCACCAAGAGCACCGCTATCGCCATGTCGCCTCCTGCAGCACCAGTGGAACGAACCAGGTGATGCTCACTCCCGCGCCGGGGATCGAGTCCACCGCGCAGTCGCCGTGGTGGCGCCGCGCCCGAGCCGCCATGTTGGCGAGTCCGCCGGCGTGGTGGGGCACGCCACCGGAATCGTCAGTCAACGGCAAGCCGCGGCCGTCGTCCCTGACCGTGAGCTCAAGGCGCGTCATCGTGCGGTTGACGCTCACGACCACGGCGACGTGCTTCGCGCGGGCGTGGCGCACGACGTTCGCGAGCGCCTCCCGGAGCGTGGCCAGGAGATCGGGTCTGAGCTGGTCCGGCACCACGGTGTCGAGGGGCCCCTCCAGCGACACGTCGGGTTCGAACCCGAGCAGCCGCGCGGACTCGTGCACCGCGTTGAGCACCTGCCCACGCAGGCTCGCACTGCCGGTCGGCGGTTCCTGCAGGGAGAAGATGGTGCGGCGGATCTCGCGGATCGTGTGGTCGACCTCCTCCACGAACCCGCTGAGCCGCTCGGTGATCTGCGGGCGCGCGCTCATGCCGGTCATCCCCTGCAGCCCGAGCCCGAGCCCGAACAGCCGCTGGATGACGAGGTCGTGCAGATCGCGCGCGATGCGGTCGCGGTCCTCCAGCACCGCGAGCCGCTCGGTGTCGCCCTGCGCCCTGGTGAACTCCAGCACCAGCGCGGCCTGCGCGGCGAACGCCTCGATGAGCTCGGGGTCCTCGAAGCTCGGCCCGTCGACGGGCCGGGCGACGATCAGCACCCCGATCGTCCGTTCCCCCACGGCGAGCGGCACGACCGCACACGGCCCCGGCACCGTCGGGATCGTGCCCACCCCGTGGCACTCGGCCTCGCCCGTCTCGTAGACGCGGTAGCTGACCGTGCCCTCCTTGGGCACCCGCATCCCCTCGGCGTCGTACTGGCCGCCGTCGGTCACCTCGATGACCAGGTCACCATTGTGGTCGGGCAACACGACGGCGGCGAACTCGGCCCCGGCCGTCCGCCGCGCAGTCCGCGCCACGAGGTAGAGCGCGTCCCTGCCGTTCGTGCCGGTGAGGAGGTTCGTCGTGACCTCGGCGACCGCCCGCAGCCACACCTCGCGCTTGCGGGTCTGCTCGTACCGCGCGAGGTGCCCGATGGCGGACCCAGCCGCCCTGGCCAGCGCCGTGATGATGTCCCGGTCCGCGGCGGTGAACTCCGGCTTCCCGGACAGGAAGAGGTTGCCGAACGTCTCGTCCTGGACCTTCACGGGCACGCCGAGGAAGTCCGTTACGCCGATCGAGCGGGGGTCACCGGTGGTGATCTTCGGCTGCCCGTCCTCGCTCGCGAACTCGGTCAACTCCTTGTGGCCGTCGACCACCGCGAGCGCGCCGTAGGGCGCCCGGACCAGGTCGCACGCCGACTCGACGACGTGTCTGAGGAGGTCGGGGAGGGTGTCGTCGTCGGCGAACGACAGCACCACGTCCAGCACGCGCTGTTCTGTGCTCAGGTTTCCGCCCACGGCTTCACCCCTTGGGGGGAGAGAAGTGACACCGCACGAACGATTGAGGGTAACTCCTCTGCGTAGTCAAAGGGGAGACCATCACTGCAAACGGTGAGAAGCGGGACTACTCAGAGTAGAGGCGAGTCTCATTTGGCGGCTGTAGGTGGTCGGGTGGGTGCTGGGTGTTGCCGGTAGGGTTGTCGGCATCGCTCGGGCGCTGGCTTCGCCGCGGAAGCGCGGACCCGCGGTCTCCTAGTGCAGGCCGACGCTGAACCCCTCGTCCAGCACTCCGCGGTAGATCGACGGCGCGAACGTCCGCAGGCCCTGGTCGATCGGGCCGATGAAGCCCGCCGAGTCGCCCAGCGGGAGGCGGTAGCCGTTCTGCACGCGGTGGAACTCCCACATGGGTTCCATCGTCGGGTGCGCCGGGCGGAACTGGTTCGGGTCGCGCGGGTGCAGGTCCACCCGGACCAGGGTGCGGCGGACCAGGGCGTCGGCCAGTTGCACGGCCTGCTCGCGGGTTCGGGAGATCGAGATCGCGCCCAGGTCCTGCCAGGCCACCGCCCACGGGGCGCCCTGCGGGTCGTCCAGGCGGATGCCCTGCTGTTCGATGATCAGCTTGCGCGGGCGGGAGATCGTCTTCCACCTCACCACGGCCATCACGCCGATGAAGGTGAAGACCACGCCGATGACCGCCGCGATGCTGCCGCCGACCGGTTCGCCGTCGACGAAGGCCGTCACGGCGCCGACCAGGGCGAGGATGCCCAGGACGCCGGCCACCGAGCCGCCGATCAGGACCTTGCGGGTGGTGCTCTTGCCGAGGTCGACGACGACGGGCGGAGGCGCTCCCCAAGCGGTCATTCCCGCAGGCTACCGCTGATCAACTGCTCCGCCGCGGCGAACGGGTCGAGCTCACCCGCGGCGACGAGTGTCGCCAGCTGGTCGACTGGGCCGAAGCGGGTGCGCACCCGTTCCACGGCGATGGCCTCGATCTCGGCGCCCGCGCGGCGCAGGCGGCGTTCGGTCAGCTCGCCGTGCTCGGTCATCCAGGAGCGGTGTTCGGCGATCGCGTCGACCACTCGGTCCAGGCCCTCGGTGCGGGCGGCGACGGTCTTCACCACCGGTGCGCGCCACGACGGGCCCGAGCGGTCGCGACGGCCCAGGGAGATCATGTACTTGAGGTCGCGGGCCGTCTGGTCGGCGCCGTCGCGGTCGGCCTTGTTGACGACGAAGACGTCGGCGATCTCCAGGATGCCCGCCTTCGCGGCCTGGATGCCGTCGCCCATGCCCGGCGCCAGCAGGACGAGCGTGGTGTCGGCGAGGGCGACGACCTCGACCTCCGACTGACCGACGCCGACGGTTTCCACCAGGACCACATCGAAGCCGGCGGCGTCGAGCACGCGCAGCGCCTGCGGGGTGGCCCAGGACAGGCCGCCGAGGTGGCCGCGGGTGGCCATGGAACGGATGAAGACGCCAGGGTCCGTGGCGTGGTCGCCCATGCGGACGCGGTCGCCCAGCAGTGCGCCGCCGGAGAACGGGCTGGACGGGTCGACTGCGATCACGGCGACACGTTTGCCCTCGGCGCGATAGGCGCGCACGAGGGCGTTGGTGGACGTCGACTTGCCCACGCCCGGCGCACCGGTGATGCCGATGACCTGGGCGTTGCCCGTGAACGGGGCCAGGGCTGCGGCTACGAGGGGGAGCTGCGCGCTCCCCTGTTCCACCAGGGAGATCAGCCTGGCGACCGCGCGCGGCTCGCCGTCACGCGCGCGGTCGACCAGTCCTGCTACGTCAACAGCGGCCACACCCGAGGACACTAGGCCTTCGACGGCACGCGGATGATCAGCGCGTCACCCTGACCGCCGCCACCGCACAGCGCCGCCGCGCCCACGCCGCCGCCGCGCCGCTGGAGCTCCAGGGCGAGGTGCAGGGCGATGCGGGCGCCGGACATGCCGATCGGGTGGCCGAGCGCGATGGCTCCGCCGTTGACGTTGACCTTGTCCTCGGAGATGCCGAGCTCGCGGGTCGAGACGATGCCGACCGCCGCGAACGCCTCGTTGATCTCGACCAGGTCGAGGTCGGCGGGCTCGATGCCCTCCTTGGCGCACGCGGCCTTGATGGCGTTGGACGGCTGCTCGTGCAGCGAGGCGTCCGGGCCCGCGACGACGCCGTGGGCGCCGATCTCCGCGATCCACTCGAGGCCCAGTTCCTCGGCCTTCGCCTTGCTCATCACGACGACCGCGGCCGCGCCGTCGGAGATCTGCGACGCCGAACCGGCGGTGATGGTGCCGTCCGCGGCGAACGCCGGGCGCAGCTTGCCGAGGGTCTCGGCGGTCGTGTCGCCGCGGACGCCCTCGTCCGTGCTGAACAGGACCGGGTCGCCCTTGCGCTGCGGGATGGAGACCGGCGCGATCTCGGCGTCGAACACGCCGTTGCCGGCGGCCTTCGCGGCGAGCTGGTGCGAGCGCGCGGAGAACGCGTCCTGCTCCTCGCGCGTGACGCTGTAGCGGCCGTTGTGCTTCTCCGTCGAGACGCCCATCGCGACCTGGTCGAACGCGCAGAACAGGCCGTCGTGCGCCATGTGGTCCTGCATCGTCACGTCGCCGTACTTGAACCCGCCGCGCGACTTCGGCAGCAGGTGCGGCGCCTGCGTCATCGACTCCTGGCCACCGGCCACGACGACATCGAACTCGCCCGCGCGGATCAGCTGGTCGGCCAGCGCGATCGCGTCGATGCCGGACAGGCACACCTTGTTGATGGTCAGCGCGGGCACGGTCATCGGGATGCCCGCGGCGACGGCCGCCTGCCGCGCCGGGATCTGGCCCGCGCCCGCGGTCAGCACCTGACCCATGATCACGTACTGCACCTGCTCGGGAGCCACGCCCGCGCGTTCCAGTGCCGCCTTGATCGCGACGCCGCCGAGCTGGGCGCCGGAGAAGTCCTTGAGCGATCCCAGCAGTCGGCCCATCGGGGTGCGAGCCCCGGCGACGATGACGGAACCGGACACAGCTGCCTCCAGTGGAAGAGCGAACGGTCGTTAACTTGGAACCATACCGGGGGCTACCCGCTGGTAATCGTGTGAGACCCCGCACAGGAGCACCTGCACCGATCACGTGGATACCCTCGCCAACCATGAACGCAGACATCGCTCGACTCGTGACCGCGATCGACCACGTCGGCATCGCCGTGCCCGACCTCGACGCCGCCATCGCGTTCTACCGCGACAACTTCGGCCTCGAGGTGGCGCACGAGGAGGTCAACGAGGAGCAGGGCGTGCGCGAGGCCATGCTGCACGCGCCCGGCGACCACGACGGCACCGCGATCCAGCTGCTGGCGCCGCTCAACGAGGACTCGACCATCGCCAAGTTCATCGGCCGCTCCGGTCCCGGCCTGCAGCAGCTCGCCTACCGGGTGTCCGATGTGGACGCCGCCGCGGCCGCGTTGCGCGCGAAGGGCCTGCGCCTGCTCTACGACGCGGCCAAGCGCGGCACGTCCGACAGCCGGGTGAACTTCGTGCACCCCAAGGACGCGGGCGGCGTGCTGATCGAGCTGGTGGAGCCCGCCGCGAACCGGTCCCGGCACTAGTCCCGGCACCGGTCGCGGGCCCCTCTGGCCCGGTCCGGTGAATCCGGGGTGGCATCCCTCACAAGCAGGATTCTGAATCGGTTACTGATGAGTAACCTCCGGCCACCTGCGACTATCCCTCACTAGGGAAGGAATGCCGCCGTGCAGAAGATCCTTGACGCGATCCTGGCCGACGAGCTGGACGCGATCGGTTCCTTGGACGTTCCGGAGAGCTATCGGGGCGTGACGGTGCACGCGGACGAGGCCGACATGTTCGCGGGCCTCGAGACGCGGGACAAGGACCCGCGCAAGTCGCTGCACGTGGACGAGGTGGCCACGCCGGAGCTCGGTCCCGGCGAGGCGCTGGTGGCCGTGATGGCCTCCGCGATCAACTACAACACCGTGTGGACGTCGATCTTCGAACCGGTGTCGACGTTCGGGTTCCTCAAGCGGCTGGGCGGCCGCCACGACCTGCCGTACCACGTGGTGGGATCGGACCTGGCCGGCGTCGTCGTCCGCGTCGGGCCCGGTGTCACGGCGTGGAAGCCGGGCGACCGCGTCGTCGCGCACTGCCTGGACGTGCCGCTGGAGGCCCCGGACGGCCACAACGACACGATGCTCGACCCGCAGCAGCGGATCTGGGGCTTCGAGACGAACTTCGGCGGCCTCGCGGACCTCGCGCTCGTGAAGTCGAACCAGCTGATGCCGATGCCCAAGCACCTCTCGTGGGAGGAGGCGGCGTCGCCGGGGCTGGTCAACTCCACCGCGTACCGCCAGCTGGTGTCGACCAACGGCGCCAACATGAAGCAGGGCGACACGGTCCTGATCTGGGGCGCGTCCGGCGGCCTCGGCTCCTACGCCACCCAGTTCGCGCTGAACGGCGGCGCCACGCCGATCTGCGTCGTCTCCTCGCCGGAGAAGGCGGAGATCGTCCGTTCGATGGGCGCCGAACTGATCATCGATCGTTCGGCCGAGGGCTACAAGTTCTGGAAGAACGAGCACGAGCAGGACCCGCGGGAGTGGAAGCGGTTCGGCGCGAAGATCCGCGAGCTGACCGGCGGCGAGGACCCGGACATCGTGTTCGAGCACCCCGGCCGTGAGACGTTCGGCGCGTCGGTGTTCGTGGCGCGCAAGGGCGGCAAGATCGTCACGTGCGCGTCGACCTCCGGGTATATGCACCAGTACGACAACCGGTACCTCTGGATGAACCTGAAGCACATCCTGTCCTCGCACTTCGCGAACTACCGCGAGGCGTGGGAGGCGAACAGGTTGATCGCAAAGGGAAAGATCCACCCGACGGTGTCCAAGGTGTACTCAATGGACGAAACGGGCCAGGCGGCGCACGACGTCCACCGCAACGCGCACCAGGGCAAGGTCGGCGTCCTCTGCCTTGCCCCGGAAGAGGGTCTGGGTGTGCTCGATCACGAACTGCGCGCGAAGCACCTCACAGCTATCAATCGATTCCGGGGTGTGTGACCTTCCGGGGTTACCCGAACGGGTAGCGTGAGGGGCATGGGCCTCGCCGACGACCGTGACCTCGTCCCACTGGGATCCGGCTTCGACATCGTCAAGCGCGGTTACGACCGCGCCCAGGTCGAGGATCACCTCGAACGCCTCGACTCGGACCTGCGGCTGCTGGCCGCGGACCGCGATGCCGCCGTCTCCCAGACGTCCGACCTGGCGCGCCAGCTGGAAGCCGCGCGCTCGGAGATGTCCGAGCTGCGCAACCAGGTGGAGCGCCTGTCGCTGCCGCCGACGACGCTGGAGGGGCTCTCCGAGCGCCTCCAGCGCATGCTGCGGCTCGCGCAGGACGAGGCCAACGAGATCAAGGCCCGTGCCGAAGCGGAGGGCGGGCACATCCGCGCCAAGGCGGAAGCCGACGCGGGTGTGCTGCGCCAGCGCTACGAGAAGCTGATCGCCGAGCTCGACGAGCGCCGCGCCGCCATGGAGGCCGAGCACAAGGGCGTCCTCGAGAACGCGCGCTCCGAGGCGGAGAAGATCGTCTCCGAGGCGGAGTCCGCCGCCCGCAAGATCTCCGACGAGTCCGAGCAGCGCCGCGTGACCGTCGAGGAGGACTTCGAGATCGCGATGGCCGCCCGCCGCTCCGAGGCGATGGCCACCCTCGCGACCCAGGAGGCCACCTCCAAGGGCGAGGCGGACCGCCGCGTCCGCGAGGCGGCGGAGGAAGCGGCCCGCGTCCGCGCCGCGATCGCCCAGGAGCAGGCCACCTCGAAGGCCGAGGCCGAACGCCGCCTGCGCGAGGCCACCGAAGAGGCCAACCGCCGCCGCCACGACTCGATCACCGAGGCCACCGCCCGCATCCAGGAGGCGACCGACGAGTCGAACCGCCGCGTGCGCGAGGCCACCGAGGAAGCCAACCGCCGCACGGCCGCCGCCACCCAGCGCGTCGAACAGCTCCGCACCCTGCGCAACCGCCTCTCGCACCAGCTCCACAACGTGCGGACGGC
>NZ_DASVFL010000207.1:0-53223 GCF_036380075.1 Lentzea sp.
AGGCGGCGTCATGCAATTTGAGGCTATGGGCTTGCGCGGTGCTTGTCAACGCCGTTGCGGTTGGCCGGCCCAATAAGGCGCGACCAGCGCGGCAGCGTGATACTGGAAGCAATGTTTGACCGGCGCCGCGAACGACGAGCCGACCAGAACGATCGTCGTGTGGTTACTTCTTGCGCAGCCGCCGGATGGCGGCGAGTTGGGCGGCCAGCGTGGCAAGCTCTCCTTCGACCGTCGCGATCTCTTGCTTGCCCGTGGCGTTGCGGCGCGCTTCTTCGGCCCGCTGCAGCGCCTCGAGCGCCTTCGCCTCGTCGAGATCGCGACCTCGGATCGCAGTGTCGGCGAGCACGGTGATCATGTGCGGCTGGACTTCGAGAATTCCGCCGGCCACGAAGATGAGCTGCTCCTCGGTTTCGCCCGCCACCTTGATGCGCACCGAGCCGGGCTTGACGCGGGTAATCAGCGGCGTGTGCCGTGGATAGATGCCGAGCTCGCCTGCTTCGCCCGGCAGGACGACGAACTCCGCTTCGCCGGAGAAGATCGACTCCTCGGCGCTGACGACGTCTACATGGATGGTCGTGACTGCCATCGTCCCGGCTCGAGCCTATTTCAGCGTCTTCGCTTTTTCGACGGCTTCTTCGATCTCGCCGACCATGTAGAACGCCTGCTCGGGAAGCGCGTCGCACTCGCCGTTCACGATCATCTTGAAGCCCTTGATCGTATCTTTCAACGCGACGTACTTGCCAGGCGTGCCAGTGAAGTTCTGCGCCACTGTGAACGGCTGCGACAGGAAGCGCTGGATCTTGCGAGCGCGCGCCACCGCGAGCTTGTCCTCCGGCGACAGCTCGTCCATGCCGAGGATCGCGATGATGTCACGCAGCTCCTTGTAGCGCTGCAGCGTCGCCTGCACGGCGCGCGTCGTCGTGTAGTGGTCCTCGCCGATGGTGTTCGGATCGACCTGGCGCGAGGTGGAATCGAGCGGGTCGACCGCCGGATAGATGCCTAGGGCGGCGATGTCGCGCGACAGCACGACCGTGGCGTCGAGGTGGCCGAAGGTCGTCGCCGGTGACGGGTCGGTCAGGTCGTCCGCCGGAACGTACACTGCCTGGATCGACGTAATCGAGCCGGTCTTGGTGGACGTGATGCGTTCCTGCAGCTTACCCATCTCCTCGGCCAGCGTCGGCTGATAGCCCACCGCCGAAGGCATGCGCCCCAGCAACGCAGACACTTCGGTCCCCGCCAGGGTGAACCGGTAGATGTTGTCGATGAACAGCAGGATGTCGCGCCCTTCGTCGCGGAACGCTTCAGCCATGGTGAGGCCGCTCAAGCCGACGCGCAGGCGGTTGCCCGGCGGTTCGTTCATCTGGCCGAACACCATGGACACTTTCGACTCGGTGAGGTTGTCTTTCTTGATGACGTCGGCCTCGATCATCTCGTGATAGAAATCATTGCCTTCCCGCGTACGTTCGCCCACGCCGGCGAACACCGACTGCCCGCCGTGCTTGGTGGCGATGTTGTTGATCAGCTCGAGCATCGTCACGGTCTTGCCGACACCCGCGCCGCCGAACAGGCCGATCTTGCCGCCCTTGACGTACGGGGTGAGCAGGTCGATGACCTTGATGCCGGTCTCGAGGATCTCGGTCTTGCCCTCGAGCTGGTCGAAGGCGGGCGCCTTGCGGTGGATGCCCCACTGCTCGCCGTCGCGGCCGAGGCCGGGCTGGTCGAGGCAGTCACCGAGCGCGTTGAAGACGTGGCCCTTGACGACGTCGCCGACGGGCACCGAGATCGCGGCACCGGAGTCGGTGACGGTGGCGCCGCGGACGAGACCGTCGGTCGGCTGCATCGAGATGCAGCGGACCAGGTTGTCGCCGAGGTGCTGCGCGACCTCGAGGGTCAGCGTCTTGGCGACCGCCTCGAACGTGATCTCGGTGTGGCAGGCGTTGAACAGCTCGGGCACGGCGTCGCGCGGGAACTCCACGTCGACGACCGCACCGATCACCCGGACCACACGGCCGGTGCGGGTGGTGGTGGCAGTAGCAGCACTCATGTCAGTCATCACTTCCTGCGCCACCGGTAAGCGCGGAGGCGCCACCGACGATCTCGCTGATCTCCTGGGTGATCTGGGCCTGACGGGCCGAGTTCGCCGCCCGGCTGAGGTTGCGCACGAGCTCGGTCGCGTTGTCCGTGGCGGCCTTCATGGCCGTCCGGCGCGCGGCGGACTCGGATGCGGCGGCCTCCAGCAGCGCGGAGAACAGGCGCGTCTTGATGTACTTGGGCAGCATCGCGCCGAGCAGCGCTTCCGCGCTGGGCTCGAAGTCGTACACCGCGCGAGGACCCTTGGGGGTCTCGCCGGTGTACTCGACCTCCATCGGAGCGATCCGCTTGGCGGTCGGCGTCTGGCTCAGCATCGACTTGAACTCGGTGTACACGACGTGGACCTCGTCCACGCCCAGCACGCCGTCCGGACCGGGGTTGTCACCCTGGTCGTCGCTGCCCGCGAGGAACGCCTCCACGACCGCGTCGCCCGCCTCGACGGCGTTCACGTACTGCGGCGCCTGGGAGAAGCCGGTCCACGAACCGGCGATCGTCCGACGGCGGAACGTGTAGTAGCCGACGCCCTTGCGGCCGAGGACGTAGAGCACAGGCTCCTTGCCCTCGGACTTCAGCAGCGAGATCAGCGACTCCGCCGCCTTGAGCACGTTGGCGTTGTAGCCGCCGCACATGCCCTTGTCGCTCGTGATCACCAGCACCGCGGCGCGCTTCGGGTTCGTGCGCTCCGTCAGCAGCGGGTGGTCGAGGTTCGCCGAGGCCTCGGCCAACGCGGAGAGGACGTTCGTGATCTCGTCCGCGTACGGCCGGGAGGCCGCGACCCTGGTCTGCGCCTTCGCGAGGCGAGACGTCGCGATGAGCTCGTAGGCCTTCGTGATCTTCTTGGTCGAGTTGACCGTTCGGATCCGTTGGCGGAGCTCCCGAATCTGTGCGCCCATGGCTCAGATCACTTCTTGGTCGGCTCGGGCTTGGCGACCTTCACCGACTCCTGGCCGACCTTGTCGGCGTCCAGAGCCTTGGCCGGGGCCTCGTTCACGATCGTCGAACCGTCGGAAGCGGTGAACTGCTTCTTGAAGTCGGCGATGGCGTCCGCGACCCGCTTCTGCGCGTCCTCGGGGAACTTCTTGGTCTCGACGATCGAGCCCAGCAGGTCCGCGTGGTTCCGGCGCAGCGAGTCCTTGAAGTCGGCCACGAAGCGGCGGATGTCGCCGACGGGCACGTCGTCCAGGTGGCCCTTGGTCGCGGCGAAGATCTCGACGACCTGCTCCTCGACGGCGACCGGCGAGTACTGGCCCTGCTTGAGCAGCTCGACCAGACGGGCACCGCGGTCCAGCTGGGCGCGCGAGGCGGCGTCGAGGTCGGACGCGAACGCGGAGAAGGCCTCCAGCTCGCGGAACTGCGACAGGTCGAGGCGCAGCGAGCCGGCGACGTCCTTCATGGCCTTGATCTGCGCGGCACCACCGACGCGGGACACGGAGATACCCACGTTGACGGCCGGGCGGACACCGGCGTTGAAGAGGTCGGACTCGAGGAAGCACTGACCGTCGGTGATCGAGATGACGTTGGTCGGGATGTACGCCGACACGTCGTTCGCCTTGGTCTCGATGATCGGCAGACCCGTCATCGAACCGCCGCCGAGCTCGTCCGACAGCTTCGCGCAACGCTCGAGGAGACGCGAGTGCAAGTAGAAGACGTCGCCGGGGTAGGCCTCGCGGCCCGGCGGGCGGCGCAGCAGCAGGGAGATGGCGCGGTACGCCTCGGCCTGCTTGGTCAGGTCGTCGAAGATGATGAGGACGTGCTTGCCCTCGTACATCCAGTGCTGGCCGATGGCGGAGCCGGTGTACGGCGCCAGCCACTTGAAGCCGGCCGAGTCGGAAGCCGGGGCGGCGACGATCGTCGTGTACTCGAGCGCGCCCGCCTCCTCCAGCGCGGCCTTGACGCCCGCGATGGTGGAGCCCTTCTGGCCGATGGCGACGTACACGCAGCGGACCTGCTGCTTGGGGTCGCCCGACTCCCAGGCCTTCTTCTGGTTGATGATCGTGTCGATGCAGACCGCGGTCTTGCCGGTCTTGCGGTCACCGATGATCAGCTGGCGCTGGCCGCGACCGATCGGGGTCATCGCGTCGATCGCCTTGATGCCGGTCTGCATCGGCTCGGACACCGGCTGGCGCTGCAGCACGGTGGCGGCCTGCAGCTCCAGGGCGCGGTTGTCGTCGGCGACGATGTCGCCGAGGCCGTCGATCGGCGTGCCCAGCGGGTTGACGACGCGGCCGAGGAAGCCGTCGCCGACCGGCACCGACAGGACCTTGCCGGTCCGGCGGACTTCCTGGCCCTCTTCGATCTTGTCGAAGTCACCGAGGATGACCGCACCGATCTCGCGGACCTCGAGGTTCAGGGCGACGCCGAGGACGCCACCGGGGAACTCGAGCAGCTCGTTGGTCATCGTGCCCGGAAGGCCCTCGACGATGGCGATGCCGTCGTAGGTCTCGGAGACGGTACCGACCTCTTCCCGGCTGACCTCCGGGGAGTAGCTCGAGACGTACTTCTCGATCGCACTGCGGATCTCGTCCGACGAGATCGTCAGCTCCGCCATGTCGTTCCTGCTCTCACTTCTTCGTTCTTGGGAAAGGGCTCGGGGGCTAGCTGGCGAGATTGCGGCGCAGTGCCGCCAACCGGCCGGCGATGCTTCCGTCGATGATCTCGTCGCCGATCTTGATCGTGAGGCCGCCGCGCAGTGCGGGGTCGACCTCGACGTGCAGAGCGATCGGGCGCGAGTAGATCGTGGTCAGCGTCGCGGTCAAGCGGTCGACCTGCTCCGCGGTCAGCTCCACCGCGGACCGGACGTGCGCGACGGAACGCTGACGGCGCTTGGCCGCCAGGTCGGCGAGCTCGGAGAGCCCGTCCGCCACGCGCACACCGCGCGGGTTGCGAACCAGCTGGTCCACCAGCGTCTTGGTGACCGGGCTGACCTTCCCCTGGATCAGGGAGTCGACCAGCGCGACCTTGCCGGCGGCGTCACCGGCGGGGTCCGCCAGCAGCAGCTCGAGCTCGTTCGAACCGGCGACGATGCGGCCGAGGCGGAAGAGCTCGTCCTCGGTCGAGTCGAGCTGTCCGTCGCGCTCGGCACGCACCAGCAGCGCGGTGCGGGCGAGCGACTCGACACCGTCGACGAGCTCGCGGGGGCTGGACCAGCGCGCGGTCACCACGGCGGCCAGCACCTGCAGCGTCGCGTCGCTCACCTTGCCCGCGAACAGACCGCGGAGCAGCTGCTCGCGGCTCGCGGAGTCGGACGAGGCGTCGGCGAGCGCGCCGCGCAGCGTCCGCTGCTCGATCAGCAGACCGAGCACGGCGAAGAGCTCCTCGCCGAGCTCGGCGAGGTCGTTCGTCGACGTGGTCGCGTCGGCGAGCTCCAGCAGCCGCAGTTCCGCGGCTGCCAGAGCTTCACGACTTGCGGCATGCAACGTCATCGGCAGCCTCTACTTGCTCGCCGGCGCCGCGACGGCGTCCAGCTCGTTGAGGAAGCGGTCGACGGTGCCGCGGCGGCGGGACTCGTCCTCGAGGGACTCGCCCACGACCTTGCTCGCCAGCTCGACGGCGGTGCGGCCGAGGTCGGCGCGCAGCTCCGCGACGATCTGGGCGCGCTGGGCGTCCAGCTGGTGCTGGCCCTGCGCGACGATGCGCGCGGACTCGGCCTGCGCCTGCTCACGCATCTCCTCGACGATCTGCAGGCCCTCGGCCCGCGCGTCGTCGCGGATGCGCGCGGCCTCGGCGCGAGCCTCGGCCAGCTGCTCCTTGTACTGCTCGAGAGTCTTCTGAGCCGCGGCCTGGGCCTGCTCAGCCTTCTCGATGCCACCCTCGATCTTGGCCGTCCGCTCCGCGTACAGCGCCTCGAAGCGCGGCGACACGAACTTCTGGATGACGAAGAGCAGGATCAGGAACGCGACGAGACCGAGGATGATCTCTGCCGGGTGCGGGATGACGGGGTTGACCTCGTCGCCCGCAGCCAGGATCAGGGTGTCGTACACGACATCTCCCAACGCGTTGAAGGGCTAGGTCAGCCGGCGGTCGCGATGAAGTACACGACGAAGCCGATCAGCGCGAGGACCTCGACGATGGCGAAGGTGGTCCACGCGAGGCCGAGCAGCACGCCGCGGGCCTCGGGCTGGCGGGCGGTGCCGCTGATGACCGAGGAGAAGATCAGACCGACGCCGATGCCGGGGCCGATCGCGGCGAGGCCGTAACCGATGGCCGCAAGACCCGGGTTGATGTTTCCGTTGAAGGCGTCCTGGGCGATCTGGAGAGCGCTCACTGTTGCTGTTCCCTTTCCAACTCGGTCCGCGAGTTTTCGCGGATCGGAGGCTTTGTGCTGTTTCTCAGTGCTCTTCTGCCAGCGCCATGCCGATGTAGCTGGCAGACAGCAGCGCGAAGATGTAGGCCTGCAGGCACATGATCAGTGCCTCCAGGAAGGTCAGCGCGATGGCGAAGGCGAAGGACACCGGCGCCACGATGACGGTGATCCCACCGTTGAACAGGAGGAACTCACCGGCCAGGGTGAACACCAGCAGGAGCAGGTGTCCGGCGAACATGGCCGCGAAAACTCGGATCGCCAGCGTGAGCGGGTTCAGGATGAACTTCTGGAAGAACTCGATCGGGATCAGCAGCGGGAGCACGAACCACGGCGCGCCCGGCGGAACCGTCTGGTGCTTCAAGTAGCCCACGAAGCCGTGCCGCTTGAACCCGACGAAGTGGTACACCGGGTAAACGACGAGCAGCGAAACGGCGAGCGGGAAGCCGATGTGCGACATCGTCGGGAACTGGATGATCGGGATGAGCCCGAACAGGTTGTTCACGAGGACGAAGCAGAAGATCGTGAGAATCAACGGGACGAAGGGCTTGAAGTCCTTCGCGCCGATCTGCTCCCGTGCGATGCTGTTGCGCCCGAAGTCGTAAGCCGACTCGGCGGCGAACTGGAACTTGCCGGGAACGACCTTCAGGTTGCGGGTCGCCGCGATGAAGAAAGCGGCGATGATCACGATGGACAGCACCAGCAGGACCATCGGCTTCGTGACCGAGCCGAAGATCGGCGGGAGGAAGAAGTCCTTCACACCGGGAGCGACGAACTCACTCCCCGAAGCCAGCAACTTGGTCACTGTGTTCCTTCCGGTTCTCCCGGCCGGCGTTCACTCCGCCGGGGGAATCGTCACGATCTGGACTTAACGTACCTTACGGTTCGCAAGCGACTACCAGAGGCACCCCTGCGATCGGGTGTCCCTGGTCTGCGCGGACCATATCAGCAGGTCTAGGCGCCTTCGGAGGCGGGGACGACCATCTGGCTACGGCTGCGCTTGGAGGCTCTGGCCTCCAGGAACGACGTCACGAGCACCGTCGCCACCAGGGTGATTCCGAGTGCCTTGGGTTCGAGCCACGGCTGGTTGCGCAGCAGGATCACCGCGAGCAGCAGCACGATCAGCTTGCCCATGAATCCACCGAGTGCCGCGACCATCACGAACATCGGGTCGAGTGCCGCCGTCTTGCGCATCAACAACAGCGTGAGGAGGCTCGACCCGATGGCGATCGCACCGCCGATCAATGATCCGAAGAGACCAGCGGTCCCCCAGATCACCGTTGACACGACGACGCCGAGGACAAACGTGCCGAGCGCGGCCCACGCGGCCTCGCGGAACATTTCCCCGGCGAGTCGCTGGACGGTCAGCTCGTGCGTGACGGCCTTGTCCGCGTCGCTCATGTCCCGAAGTGTAGGAACTCCCGCGGAGCACCCTGCGGGCAGCCCCGGGTTAACGGCGGTTAAGCGGGTCCAAACAACGCCTTGCCGCTGATTTCCCGGCCGCGGAGGATCTGCGCGTTCAGTTCTGCCAGCCGCCGTCCCGGCCGCACACCCAACTCGTCGGCGAACATCCGGTGAACAACGCGATAGATCTCCAAGGCGTCCGCCGAACGCCCTCCCCTGTGCAATGCCAGCATCAGGAACTCGGCGAACCGCTCGCGCAACGGGTGCCGCCTCGTCAGGGAACGCAGTTCCGGCACCAGTTCGCGATGCGCACCCAGCGCGATCTCCAGCTCGATCCTCCGTTCGACCGCGGCGACCCGTTCCTCGTCCAGCCGGTCGGCCTCGAACCGCAGCGCCTCGGTCGTCACGTCGGCGAGCGCCGGGCCGCGCCACAGCGACAACGCCTCGCGGAGGTCCCCGAGCTCGGTTCGGGCGTCGGGATCTCGTCGAGCCACGGAGGCGCGGAACCTGTGCAGATCCACCTGATCGGGGTTCACGTCGATGCGATAGCCCGTGCTGCTGCGGGAGATCGACGAACCGACGCCGCCGAGCGCGTGTCTCAGCCGCACGACGTAGACCTGGAGGGTCGAGCCCGCTCGCGACGGCGGCTCGTCCCAGACCTGGTCGACGAGGTCGGTCTGCGAGACCGGTCGTCCCGCTCGCAGCAGCAGCGCGGCCAGCAAGGCGCGCAGTTTCCCCGCTTTGAGCACGACCGAGCCATCGTCGATCGAGAGTTCTCCGAGCAGGCCGAACGTGCAGTTCTTCATGGCTGTCGTTCCCCCCAGTCGGTCAACCAGGAAGGACGCTACTCCGTTCGCCTACTTCCCATGTAGGTGATTTGGCGCAACGGAGAGTTAGCGTCGATCCCGTTGACGACCACGAGCCGGGGGACCGATGAACACCTTTCGAACTGCCTCGATCGCACTGACCGCCGCAACTGCAGCTGTCCTGATGGCGGCCCCGGCCGCCCACGCGGACGAAAGCGGGATGAGCGGCGGCATCTCCGTCACGGCGCGAGGTGAAGGCGGCTACGTGCGCAACACCTACGCCACCGTCAGTTCGCTCAGCTCGTACCTCGGGTTCACCGGTTTCTACAAGGTGTACGGCCCGGACTACAGCTCCGTCTCCCCCACTCAGCGCTGGAGCACGGGCAACGTCTGGAACGTGCCCGTCGGCCGCAGCTACCCGGACGGGCAGCAGCACTGCGCGGAAGGCTGGTCGCTGCAGAGCGACGGCACGTTCAAGCTGCTCGGCCGCCCCTGCGTGCAGAACCCGGTCTGACTTTCGTCAGGACTTGCGGGCTTCCCGCAGGCGCGGGATCACCGACACCACGAACGTCACGATCAGCCCGATGACGAAGCACGTGGCCACGATGATCGGGTCGAACAACGTCAGGGCCACCGCGCCGAACGCCAGCACGCCCGCCCACAAGTAGATGAGCAGCACGGCGCGGCGCTGCGAGTGCCCGATCTCCAGCAACCGGTGGTGCAGGTGCATCTTGTCCGGGGAGAACGGGCTCTCGCCGCGGCGCGTGCGGCGGATGATGGCCATCAGCAGGTCCAGCACCGGCACGAACAGCACGGCGGCGACGACGATCAGCGGCGAGAGCAGACCGAGCAGGTCCGCTGCGCTGTTGTCGGCCTGGTTGATCTTGCCGGAGGCGCTGGTGGTGGCGGCCGCGAGCATGAGGCCGATGAGCATGGAGCCCGAGTCGCCCATGAAGATGCGCGCGGGGTTGAAGTTGTGCGGCAGGAAGCCCAGGCAGGCGCCGGCGAGCGTGGCGGCGATCAGCGCGGGCGGGTAGGCCTCGACGGCGCCCTGGCGCTGGACGAGCAGGCCGATCGAGAACGCGCACGTGGCCGCGGCGGCGATGAGGCCGATGCCGGCGGCCAGGCCGTCGAGGCCGTCGACGAAGTTCATCGCGTTGATCATCGTGACCGCGAGCAGCACGGTCAGCAGCGCGCCCTGGTTCTGGTCCAGCGAGATGGTCGCGCCGCCGTCCCACGGCACCCACGCGATCATCCACTGCAGACCGAACAGCACCAGGATGCCCGCCGCCGTCACCTGGCCCGCGAGCTTGGTGAGCGAGTCGAGCTCGAACCTGTCGTCGATCGCGCCCACGAGCACGATGACGCCGCCCGCGACGATGACGCCCCACGGGTCGTTGGAGAAGTCGAACGCCGCCCGCAGCACCGGCAGCTGGTGCGCCACGAACATGCCGCAGAGCACGCCGCCGTAGATGGCGACACCGCCCATGCGCGGCATCGGCTGCACGTGCACGTCGCGTTGCCGCGGATAGGCCACCGCCCCGAGCCGGAACGCCATCGCGCGCACCAGGCCGACGAGCAGGAACGTCACGACGGCGGCGATGAGCGCGACGAGCAGGTACTCGCGCACGGGAAGGACGAACGAGGATGCGGGCCCCACGGGCCTACCAATCAATCGGGGGTTCGGGGTGCTCGCCACGGTACCCGCGGCGTCATGATCAATTCTGGCAGCCGCGTCCTACCGCGCGACGTCCACCTCGATGCCCAGCACCTCGTCGACGTCCTTCTTGCTGACCGCGCCCTCGCGCAGGATCAGCGCGTCGGGCCCGGTGAGGTCGACGATGGTCGAGGGGATGTTCTCCCCGCTCAACCCGCCGTCCAGGTACACCGGCACGGCGTCGCCGAGCTGGTCGAGGGCCTCCTGCGCGCTGGCGGCCGGCGGGTGCCCGGTCCGGTTGGCGCTGGACACGGCCATCGGACCGACGTCGCGCAGCAGCTCGAGCGCGACGGGGTGCAGCGGCATGCGCAACATGACGGTGCCGCGCGTCTGCCCCAGGTCCCAGGCGAGGCTCGGCGCGTGCGGCAGCACGATGCTGAGCCCACCGGGCCAGAACGCCTCGATGAGCGCCCGCGCCTGCCGGGGCACGCTGAGGACCAGCCCGTCGATGGTCGTCCAGGAGCCGACGAGCACCGGCACGGGCATGTCGGGCCCGCGCCCCTTGGCGTCGAGAAGACTCCGGACGGCTTCGGCGTCGAAAGCGTCGCAGCCGATCCCGTAGACGGTGTCGGTGGGCAGGACGACGAGTCGCCCGCTGCGCACCGCGCCGGCGGCAGCGGCAAGTCCCGCCGCGCGATTGTCCGGTTCGCTGCAGTCGTAGACCGTGCTCACCTCGAAGAGCCTAGCCAGCCTCCCCGACAGGCTGATGCAAGGCCTGCGGTTGAGCGCGCCCCGGTTCTCACTCTGCGCGATTTCCGGCTGCACCGACCCGGTGAAGTTTCTGTCCAAACAGGGTTGCGCAGTTCAACTGATGCTCCGAACGGGTGCACGGCGGTTAGGGTCACCGATCGACCGCAGAGCGCAATCGGGGGAGGTCGAGCTCCTGTGTCGGAGGAATCCACGGCTTGGGGGAAGCCCGCTCGCAGCCTGTCCGGCAGGTCCGTGCAGGCGGTGCTCGGCGCCGGCGCGGCGGACATCGCTGCGGCGAGCAGGGCGGTGGCGGCGGCGACGGGGGCAGGCACGTTCTCCGTCGACCCGGCCGTCGTCGACAGCATGATCAAGAAGCTGCGCGAGATGCAGGACGCCTTCACCAACATCCGGAGGAACTCGACCACCCTCAGCCAGGACACCAAGCTCGGTGGTGGGTACGCCGTCTCGATCAGCCAGGTCAACAAGGACTTCGGCTGGTCGGCCGTCCACCACCTCGAGGACGTCGAACTCGCGATCGAGTCCCTCCGCGAGCAGATCGAGAAGGCCCGCGACTCCTACCTCAACGTCGATCAGGCACATTCCAGCTCGTTCAAGGACCTCGACGGGAAGTCATGAAACGCACCCTGCTCGCCGCCGCGCTCGGCGTCACCGCGTTGTCCGCCGGTTGCACCGGCACGGTGGGCGAAGCGAAACCGGACACCAGCACCGCGACGACGGCCTCCGAGACCAGGACCGGCCTCGGTTCTATCAAGCCCTGTGAGTTGCTGACCGACGCCGAGACGAAGGAGCTGGAGATCACCGGTGCGGGTGAGCCCGCGAAGCTCGGCTCCGCGGACACGTGCGACTGGAACATCAGCGGCAACGGCGGAGTCCAGGTCGGCGTCCGCGCGACCAGGGGCGTCAAGGACCTGACGCTCGACGGCAACAAGAAGTACGAGGTCCAGGTCGGCAAGTTCACCGCGACCAAGGTCGAGGGCCAGGACGGCAGCGCGGACACGTGCAGCATCGTCCTGTCCGTCTCCGACAGCTCCTCGGTGTCGATCGTCTCGAACCTGAGCGGTGGCCGCGAGGACACGGCCGCGTCGTGTGAACGCGCCACGAAAGCCGCGACTCTCGTCGCCGAGAAGCTGCCGTAACGCCGCCCGAGGGGGATCTCAATGGCGCCCGTCAAGCCCACCGTCCAGCCTTCCACCGAGAACTACCCGGCTCAGGAACACGAGCACATGAAGGACCTGACCGTCCAGAACTACGACCCGGACGCCGCCACCGACGTGATCGACGCGTGGACGAAGTTCGGGACGAAGTTCAGGGAGTTGGCCCACGACTTCCACAAGATCGTGAACGACTCGCACGGCGGGTGGAGCGGTGAGGCGGCCGAGGGAGTTCGGCTGGCGCTCGCCAAGGTCGGGAAGTTCGCGGACGACACGGGTTCGGCGTTCCACGCCACGGCGGGTGCCATCGCGGTGCAGAGGGATGCGGCGGTGCGGGCCAACCGCAGCATGCCCGCGCCTGTCGAGTTCAGTCCGGTGAAGATCGCGGGCAAGTGGGCCGGTGCCGCTGTCATCGCGCCGCCCGCGATGATCGGTGGGGCCGTCGAGATGTTCACCACGCACGCCGAGAAGCAGGAAGCCAAGCAGGAAGCCGTGCGGGTCATGCAGCAGCGCGACACCGCGATGTTGTCGGCGGCTCAGTCCATGCCCGCCATGGACTCCACGCCCGAGGTCACGAAGGACCAGGACGTCGTGCAGCCCAGCCACACCACGCACACGCAGAGTCTCAGCGACGTCAGCACGTTCCGAACGCCCGCCAACACCGGGATGTCGGGCATCCCGTCCAGCACCGGCACGACCACCCCGGCCTGGGTGGCCCCTGCGGCGAACCAGACGACGCAGGCCGGCGGCAACCAGACCCGTCAACCGGCCGGGATGACCGGCGTGGTTCCTCCCGGCGCCAGGCCCCCGATCAACGCGCCCGGCGGTGCGGCCGCTGGCCGTGGTGGAGCGAGCGGACGTGGAACGGTCAGCCCAGGCGCCGGCGGTCTGGGAACGGGGTCCGGCAGAGCAGGCAGTCGCGGAACGGGACCCAACGTCCCAGGTCGCGGACCAGGACCAAACCCCGGCGCGGCAGCAGGCCTAGCTGGGATCAGCGGCCGCGGCACGGGCACCTTCGGACCCGCCAACCCCGGCGGTGGCGCAGGCGTCACGGGAACGAGCGGCCCGGGAGCGGCAGGCGCCGCCGGAACGGCCGGGCGAGCAGGTGCGGCGGGCGGCGCAGGCGTGGGACCGGCCGGGCAGGCCAAGGGCGAGGAGGACAAGGAGCACAAGGCGAACTACCTCGTGCCCACCGACGAGTTCTTCGACGACGACCGGATGGTCGCGCCCTCGGTGATCGGCGAATGAGGCCGATCGCCCGGCTCTCGCTGCCCGCGTTCGACGTGCTCTGGGAGGACGTGGCGGCGGGCAGCCTCCCCTACCCGTTCGACGTCGACACCCACGGCGAGACGCTCGACGAGCGTGAACGCATCAGAACGCAGGTCTACGCGGACCTCGAACGGCAAGGGCTGGTCGAGCGAGGCAGGCCGGAGCCGCACCTCGAAGGCGCACTGAACCTGTTGGCGCACAACGAACTCCGCGTCATCGCCCTATGTATGCCGGACACGTGCCAGGACGAGCTCGTCCGCGCCGGCGTGGTGGCACGAGGAAACCACGCGGTGCTCTTCACGCAGAAGAGCACTGAGGTGACGCTGAACCTGGTGCAGCCCAACGAGATCGCGACCAGACTGGCCGGCGCGATGCCGGAGAACCAGCCCGGCCCCGGCCAAGCGGTGACGGTGCCCGCGGAGGCGTTCGAGGCACGGAAGCAGGACGGCTTCAAGCAAGCGGTGCGCGACACCGAAAGCGAAGACGTTCGGCTTGCCAAGCAGATGCTGACCGGGCCGGCCACCGGACACGGCCACTTCCTCGTCCAGACCGACGACAGCGAACTGCCGCCCGTCACCTGGGTCGACACGCGCAAGGGGCGCTACGCCACCGTCTCGGCGCGTCCCGGCTGGTTCACCGTAGGCCCGGCCGACAACGCGGGACTGGCACGGCAGCTCGGGCGCGTTCTGACGACCCGCTGAAGGAGCACACGCGGTCACGCGCGAGGCGGCGGTTCCTCGAAGCGCGTGACCGCGTGCCCTCCCCACCACGAACCTACGTCCGTTCGGCCGCAACGCGAATCGACGTCGCGTTATTGGCCAGGTTTTGGCAACTCCGCCCTACAGATCGGGGTGCCGGGCGCCCCAAGCGAGACGGACAGGTCCGAGAAGGCTGGCCGCTGCCCTCTTTCGGCGCATTGACAATGCGATTTTCAACCATCTCTACCGCATTCCGATCTCGACCGACTAAGGTGCGCACGGATAGAGCGAAATGCGCGTTGTTCGCTGTCTCACCACGTCCCTGACCAGCACAAACAACAGGTGCTAGATTCAATGACAGAAAGTGGACAGGACAATGCCAACTCCGGCAGCACCGAAGGGAATCGATTCCCGATCGGTGCACGGAGGCAGGATCCGCTACCGCTGCGGAGCCGGTCGCCGCAGGGAGTTCGCGGAATCGGCCATTCGCGAGTGCCCGACGGAGTCCACCCGGCCGGTTCGGCTCTCGCGCGGCGGGCGCGGCTCAGCGCGGACGCCGCACGGGCTCAGGCCGCGCGCGCCCGGCTCGAGCACCAGCGCGACCGCGCGGCCCTCAGCGCCCTGCAGGCCCACGGGCGCGACCGCCGGCGCCGGCACCTCCAGCAGGCGCTGCTGCACGGGGCGCGCGCGGCGGAGCAGTGGCGGCGGGCCCGCGAGCGGGAGACCCGCGAACCGGACCACGCAGGTGACGACCAACGACAGCAGGCCCGAGGAACGCTCATGAGTGATCGCAAATTCGGAATCCGGGGACCGGTGATCGGCAGCAACGTGAGCACGAGCGGGCGCACGAGATCGACGGGCGTCCACATCGGACACATCCAGGACGTCAGCGCCGTGCTGCGGCTGCTCGACGAGCTGCGCGAGGACCTCAACGACGCCCAGGCGCCGACGTCGACCATCGAGGCGGTGGACGACCTGCGGATCGAGGCGCGCAAGCCTCAACCGCGCAGGGACGTCACGGACCACCTCATGGAGAAGCTGGCGGACCGGGGTCTCGGCGAGCAGATGAGGGAACTGGCGAAGGCCTTCGACGCCCTGTTCTAGAAAAGGGCTAGACCTTGCGGGCGGTGGCGAAGCGCGGCCGTCCCGCCAGGTCGGCGTGGTCGGCGACGTCCGCGAGCACCCGGCGCGCCGACAGCAGCGCCGGCACGGACTCGCCCTGCGTGTCGTCGTGCTCGATGCCCACCGCGCCGCCGGACTTGAGCCACCGCGCCGCCGCCGACACCACGTGCCGGATCACGTCGAGGCCGTCCGCGCCGGAGAACACCGCGCGGTGCGGGTCGTGCTCGCCCACCTCGGGCTGCACAGGGGTCCCCTCCGGGACGTACGGCGGGTTGCACACCACCAGGTCGACCTGGCCGTCCAGATCGGACAGCAGCGCCGGGTCGGTGGCGTCACCGAAGTGCAGCCGGATCGGCGTGTCACCGGCGGCCACCCGCGCGTCGGCGTTGCGGCGCGTCCACGACAGCGCCTGCAGGTCGATCTCGACCGCGTGCACCACCGCGTCCGGCCGGGCGGCCGCGATCGACAACGCCAGCGCGCCCGTTCCCGTGCACAGGTCCACCACGACCGGCGACGCCACGCCTACCAGCGACTTCAGGCCCCACTCCATCAGCAGCTCGGTCTCGGGCCGCGGCACGAACACGCCGGGCCCGACCTCGACCGTGATGGCCCCCATCGGCGCCCAGCCGAGGATGTGCTGCAACGGGATCCGCGAGGCCCGTGTCCGCACCAGCCGGTGCAGCTGGTCGACCACCGGAGGGTCGACCAGCGGGATGAGCGGCAGCCTGCCCCGTTCCACGCCGAGCACGTGCGCGGCCAGGTACTCCGCGTCGACGCGCGGGCTGTCGACCCCCGCCTCGGCGAGGATCTTGGCCGCCTCGGAGACGGCGAGGCGGAGCGGCTGCCGGTTCATCATCAGGACCGAAACTACCTCAGAAGTTGATCATGTGCCCGGCCAGGCCGTGCACCGCTTCCTTGACGGCCTCCGACAGCGTCGGGTGCGCGTGGACGTTGCGCGCGACCTCGTGGACGGTGAGGTCCCACTGCTGCGCCAGCGTGAGCTCGGGCAGCAGCTCGGTCGCCTCGGGGCCGATGATGTGGCCGCCGAGCAGCTCGCCGTGCTGGCCGTCGCTGATCAGCTTCACGAAGCCGCCGGGCTCGGCCAGGCCGTGCGCCTTGCCGTTGGCGGTGAACGGGAACTTCGAGACCTGGACGTCGAAGCCCTTCTCGCGCGCCTGCTTCTCGGTGTAGCCGAAGGACGCGATCTGCGGCTGGCAGAACGTGGCCCGCGGGATCATCACGTAGTCGAGCTCCATGGTCTCGGCGCCCGCGATGGTCTCGGCGGCGATGATGCCCATGGACTCGGCGGTGTGCGCGAGCATCAGCTTCGCGGTGACGTCGCCGATCGCGAAGATGTGCGGCACGTTGGTGCGGCCGCGGCCGTCGATGTCGATGGCACCGCGCTCGGTCAGCCGCACACCGGTCTTCTCCAGGCCGTAGCCCTCGACGCGCGGCACGAAACCGATGGCCTGCATGACCTTGTCGGCCTCCAGGACCTCCTCGGCACCGTTCTTCGACACGGTGACGCGGACCTTCTCACCCGACTCGTCGATCGACTCGACGCGCGTGCCGAGGCGGACGTCCACGCCCAGCTTCTTGTAGCGCTTGAACAGCTCGGCGGACACCTCCTCGTCCTCGAGCGGCACCATCCGGTCGAGGAACTCGACGATGGTCACCTTCACGCCGTAGTTGTGCATGACGTAGGCGAACTCGACGCCGATCGCGCCGGCACCGGCGATGATGATCGACTCGGGCAGGTCCTCGGTCATGATCTGCTCTTCGTAGGTCACGACGCGGTCGGACTTCTGCGTGTTCGGCAGCATCCTGGTCGTGGCGCCCACGGCGATGATCGCGTGGCCGAAGGTGACGGTCTCGTCCCCGACGGTCAGCGTGTGGTCGTCGGTGAAGTCGGCCCACCCGTTGAACTCGGTGATGCCGTTCTTCTTCATCAGGAAGTGCACGCCCTTGACGCGCCCGTCCGCGACCTTGCGGCTGCGCTGCCACGCCGCGCTGTAGTCGAAGCTGACGGTGCCGTCGACCTTGATGCCGAACGCCTTCTGCTCGTGCGTGAAGAGGTGCGCCAGCTCGGCGTTGCGCAGCAGTGCCTTCGACGGGATACAGCCGACGTTCAGGCAGACGCCGCCCCAGTACTTCTCCTCGACGATGGCGGTCTTCAGCCCGAGCTGAGCCGCACGGATCGCGGCGACGTACCCGCCGGGACCCGCACCCACGACGACGACATCAAAGTGTGCGCTCATGAGCACACAGCCTAGGTGGCGAGCTGCTCCTGCAAGAACTCAACCGTCCGTTTCCAGGCGTCCACCCGCGCGTGCGCGGTGGCGTGCGGAACACCACCACCCGAGAAGGTGACACCGGGCCCCGGATAGGTCACGTCGCCGGCCGGCCGGTGCGGCGGGCCCGCGATCAGGTGTCCTGCCTCGGGATACACGACGTGCTCGTGCGGGAACCGGTGGCCGTGGTCCTTCAGCCGGCGCAGCGCGACCTCGCTCAGCTCGACGCCGGGCCACCCGTCGTCCTGCCCGGACGAGATGAGCAACACACCCCCGCGGATCCGCTCGACGGGGATCTCGGCCTCCTGCGGGATGCCGTCCTCCAGGTCGAACGCGAGCCGCAACGGCACCGGTTCGTCGTTGACGATCCTCGACCGCAGCTCTTCGCTCACGTAGTAGGGCAGGTACGGCAGCGGCTCGCCCTTGAGCGTCCACGACGCCGCCTCGTGCGAGAGCTTCTGCAGCAGGTTCGCGCCGGGCCCGATGGCCTGCGTCACCACGCCGCTGCCCACCACGCTGACGACGGCCTTGACCTGCGAGAACGTCGAACCGATCAGCAACGCCAGCTCACCGCCGCGCGAGCCGCCGACGACCCCGATTTCACCCGCGCGTTCGGACAAGTACTCGATCGCCTTGCCGAAGTACTCCAGCGGGATGTCGACCAGGTTCTCCGGCAGGCCCTTCATGCCGAAGTAGCCCAGCGCGAACGTGACGAACCCGTGCGCGGCCAGCAGAGCCGCGTCAGCTTCGTGGATGCCGCCTTCGGAGCCGCTGAGCACGATCACGCCCGGCAGCTCGCCTCCGTCGTCCTCAGGGGCGAAGAGGGTGCCGACCAGCCCGTTCTCGCGGACCTCCTGCCGCTCCACCTCCTCGGGGAGGGTGAGGCGCTCCAGCACGCGGTCGCCGACGCCCTCGACCGACAGCACGGTCTGCCCGGCTTTGCCGCCGGTGCGCTCCAGCGACCAGAACAACCCCATCGGGTCGACGCCGCGGTAGCTGCCCTCGACGGGCGCGTGCCGGGTCAGGTCGACCAGCCCGCGGTCGTCGGCTTCGAAGCACGCGTGCGACGCGCGGTCGCCGGTGGAGAGCTGGACCACGATCGTCTGGCCGGGCTTGAGGCCGGCCACCCGCACTTCGACCGGGTGGTCCGAGGGCGCGCTCTGAGGATTCACCAGGATCTCGGCCACAACGCGCCCCTTCTCACGTCGGATTACCCGCCTGCGAGCCGTTCCGCCCGGTCAGCGGCGGCGAGTGCGTCCACCACCGCGTCCAGGTCACCGTCGAGCACCTGGTCCAGGTTATGCGCTTTGTACCCAACCCGGTGATCGGAGATGCGCGATTCGGGGAAGTTGTAGGTCCGCACCCGTTCACTCCTGTCAACGGTGCGGATCTGGGTGCGCCGGGCGTCCGACTGCTCCTGCGCCTTCTGCTCCTCGGCGAGCGCCACGAGGCGGCTCTGGAGGACCTGCATGGCGCGGGCCTTGTTCTGCAGCTGGCTGCGCTCGTTCTGGCAGGAGGTGACGATGCCGGTCGGCAGGTGCGTGATGCGCACGGCCGAGTCGGTGGTGTTGACCGACTGACCGCCCTTGCCGGACGACCGGTAGACGTCGATCCGCAGGTCCTTCTCGTCGATCTCGACCTCGGCGGTCTCCTCGGTCTCCGGGAAGACCAGGACGCCGGCGGCGGAGGTGTGGATGCGCCCCTGCGACTCGGTGACGGGCACGCGCTGCACGCGGTGCACGCCGCCCTCCCACTTCAACCGGCTCCACACGCCGTCGGGGGTCGTCGCCTTGGCCTTGATGGCCACCGTGACGTCCTTGAACCCGCCGAGGTCGGAGTCGGTGCCGTCGAGCATCTCGACCTTCCAGCCCTGCCGCTCCGCGTACCGCGTGTACATGCGCAGCAGGTCGCCGGCGAACAGGGCGGACTCCTCGCCGCCCTCACCGGACTTGATCTCCAGCAGCACGTCGTCCGAGTCGTGCGGGTCACGCGGCAGCAGCAGCTCGGTGAGCTTCTCCTCGAGCTTCGGGAGCTGCTCCTCGATCTGCTCGACCTCCTCCTGGAACGACCTGTCCTCGGCCGCGAGCTCCTTGGCCGCCTCGAGGTCGTTGCGCGCCTGCTCGATCTCCCGCGCCGTCTTCACGATGGGCCCGAGCTGGGCGTACCGCTTGCCGAGCTTGCGCGCCCCCGCCTGGTCAGCGTGCACGGAGGGGTCCGCGAGCTTCTTCTCCAGCTCGTCGTACTCGGCGAGCAAGCTGTCCAGCGACTGCGACACTTCTCCTGCTTTCGTTGAACTTTCCCTGGAAACGGCGACGGCGCCCGCCCCGGCCGGAAGGCCGAGGTCAGGCGCCGTGAAAGCAGCTACTTGTTGCGCTTGCCGTAACGCGCCTCGAAGCGCGCCACGCGACCGCCGGTGTCCAGGATGCGCTGCTTGCCCGTGTAGAACGGGTGGCAGTTCGAGCACATCTCGACGCGGACCTCGGACGCCGAGGTGGTGCTGCGGGTGGTGAAGCTGTTGCCACAGCTGCACGTCACCTCGGTAGCGGTGTACTCCGGGTGGATTCCAGTCTTCAAGATCTTGTCCCTTTCAAGGATGGCCGCCGGGTCCCAGTTGGTGAACGGGTGAACCGGAGCCGGACTCGACCGTTTAGTTTGCCAGACCGTTCAACACGTGCAAAAACGCGGTTGTTCCCGAACCCCTGCGAAGACCCCCAGCTCAGGCCTGGCGTGGCTGAAGTCACAACCGCTTAACCCCTGCGATAGGCCGTTCAGCGCAAGGTCTCGCCGTTCAGCCAGATCCAGCCCCACCTTCTCGCCGGGTGTCCACCAGACTGTGTGCCGTGTTCTGCGCCGCCGAGCGCCCGATGAGCCTCGCACTGTGGCTGTCGGTGCCGTTCCTCTTCGCTGCAGCCGTGTTCGGCCTCATGGGGTCGGCAGGGCTGCTCACGGACGCCTGGACCACGGTATCCCTCTCACCAGCGGTGACAGGTGCGGGAGTAGCCGTGGCGGCAGCCGTGTCCGGCGGAGTCCGGTGGCCCAGGAGGTGGCACCGCGCCTGGCTGAGGTGGCCCTACCTGGCAGCCGTTCTGGTGTCCGGGGTGCTGGCAGGCGCTCTGGAGGTCCCCACCCTGGCCACGGCGGTGGTGGGAGTGCCGGTGCTGCTGACCCTGGTGTTCCAGGCACTGGTGCAGACGGACGAGAAGCGCGCGACCTCAGACTGCCGCTGACAGCACAGCACCACCAGCTCAAGCGACGCCGAAGGCAAGCCGACAAGACCCCCGCACTTCCAAGCGAAGCCGAAGGCGAGCAGTCACCCCTGACGCCGATCAGAGCCGGTGAACCCACCCGTTCTTTGCGATTGGGGCTTGACTTTGGGTGCGAGGTGCTACCACTCGTGGCTCGGCCGGTCGCGAAGCGTCCGGCCTTTTCCGGCCGACTCAGCGCCTCGCAAGGGCCCCGAAGTCAAGCCCCAATCGCGGATCGTCGCGCAGCGGCGATGAACCCCGCTCTTTCGTCCGAGGTGCACGCCCACGCTGGAACAGGCACCCGCCCGCCAGAGGGCAACCACGCTGGAACCCCCGCACCAGCCCTCGGCATTAGAGTGAACAAAGCAAATTGCCCCCGCTGACCAGCAGCGGAGGCAATTTCACGTGAAACTCACGCCAAGCGTCAGTCCTGCTCAGCCCCAGGCGTCGTCTTCGCGACCTGCATCAAGAACTCGATGTTGGTGCGAGACTTCCGCAGCCGGTCCAGCAGCAGGTCGATGGCCTGCTGGCCGTCCAGAGCGTGCAGCACCCGACGCAGCTTGTGCGTGACCGCCATCTCGTCGGGAGAGAGCAGCAGCTCCTCCTTGCGAGTACCGGACGAGTCGACGTCCACAGCCGGGAACGTGCGCTTGTCCGCGATCTTCCGGTCGAGCTTGAGCTCGGCGTTGCCGGTGCCCTTGAACTCCTCGAAGATCACCGAGTCACCTGCGGAACCGGTCTCCACCAGCGCCGTCGCGATGACGGTCAGCGAGCCGCCGCCCTCGATGTTGCGGGCGGCACCGAGGAAGCGCTTCGGCGGGTAGAGCGCCGTCGAGTCGACACCACCGGACAGGATGCGGCCGGAGGCCGGCGCCGCCAGGTTGTACGCACGACCCAGACGGGTGATCGAGTCGAGCAGCACGACGACGTCGTGGCCCATCTCGACCAGGCGCTTCGCCCGCTCGATGGCCAGCTCGGAGATGGTCGTGTGGTCCGACGGCGGCCGGTCGAAGGTCGAGGCGATGACCTCGCCCTTCACCGAGCGCTGCATGTCGGTGACCTCTTCCGGACGCTCGTCCACGAGCACGACCATCAGGTGGCACTCGGGGTTGTTCTTCGTGATCGCGTTGGCGATCGACTGGAGAACCGAGGTCTTGCCGGCCTTCGGCGGCGACACGATCAGGGCGCGCTGGCCCTTGCCGATCGGCATCACCAGGTCGATGACGCGGGTGGTGAGGATGTGCGGCTCGGTCTCCAGGCGCAGGCGCTCGTTCGGGTAGAGCGGCGTCAGCTTCGTGAAGTCCGGGCGGTTGCGCGCCTCGTCCGGGTCCAGGCCGTTGATCTTGTCGACGCGGACCAGCGGGTTGAACTTCTGGCGCTGCTGCTCGCCCTCGCGCGGCTGGCGGACGGCGCCGGTGAGGGCGTCGCCGCGGCGCAGGCCGTACTTGCGGACCAGCGACAACGACACGTAGACGTCGTTCGAGCCCGCCAGGTAGCCGGACGTGCGGACGAACGCGTAGTTCTCCAGCACGTCGAGGATGCCCGCGACGGGGAGCAGGACGTCGTCGTCGCGGACCTCGGTCTCGCGGTCCGGACGCTCGCCGCCCTCGTTGCGGCCACCGCGGCGGCGGCGGTCGCGGAAGCGGCCACGGCGGCCGTCGCCGTCGTCGTCGCCCTGCTGGTTGCCGCCCTGGCGGTCGTCCCGGCCACCGCGGTCGCCGCGCTCACCGCGGTCGCGGTTGCGGTCACGGCCGCCCCGCTCGCCGCGGTCGGAACGCTCACCGCGGTCGGAACGCTCGGAGCGCTCACCCCGGTCGGTGCGCTCGCCGCGGTCCTGGCGCTCGGAACGCTCGCCGCGCTCGGGGCGCTCGCCGCGGTCGGCACGCTCAGGGCGCTCGGAACGCTGCTGCTCGGGCTGCTGGCCGTCCTCGGCGTTGCCGCCACCGCGGCCGGAACGACGGCGCCGGTTGCCCCGGCGGCCGCCCTCCTCACCAGCGGTGCCGGTCTCGGCGGGCGCGGCGGCGGCAGCGGGCTTCTCCGCCACGTCGAGCTGCTGCTGAACAGGCTTCTCGACGGCCTTCTCGACCACGGGAGCTGCAGCGGGCTTCTCGGCGGGGGCCTGGGCCTTGGCCGCCTTCGCGGGCTTCTCCGCCTTGGCAGCGGGGGCCCCGGAGCCCTGCTTCTCCTTGATGGCCGCGATCAGGTCGCCCTTGCGCAGACCTGCGGTTCCGGAAATGCCCAGCGTGCCGGCGAGCTCACGGAGCTCAGCGAGGACCATGCCGGACAGACCCGCGCGCCGGCGCGGCGTCGTGCCGTTCGAAGGGGTGGACAGAGCGGTCTCCTCGGCTCCAGAACCAGACGCAGCTGCGACGTCGCTGCTCAGCAAATCGGTGTTGCTCACACATGTCCTTCCTGACCAGGCCCCGCCTCCTACGCGGCCCAGCGGACCCGCCTTCCCGCTTCAACTGGGGAACGGCGGTCAGTCCGATGCAGACGGAAGCACACACCGCTTCCGGCAAGCACGGGACTTTTCTCAGGTCACACGGCGATCGGGTGCCTCTTTTGCATCCGCTCCGCCCCGCACGGCACAGAGCCGGAACACAAAAGGATTGCGACCCGGAACGAGTGTCCGGGCGCGACACCGGCGCCCGTGCGCGCGGTGACTGATCGCCCCCGAGGGTAGACGCCGCTCCTCCACCATGCAACAACCGGGGTCGGGCGTGTCAGTCCAATGGACGAACGCGCACGCCGGCCTTGTCGACGTCGAGTCTCCGCACGTCGAAGCCGTGCAGGTCGACCTCGGGAGGAAGATCGCCGAACGCGATCACGGTGGGTCCCGCTCCGGACACGCAGGCGGGAACCCCGAGCTTGCGAAGATCGTTGATCACCCGGACGGTGTCGGGCCACGCGGGCTCGCGGTAGTCCTGGTGGAGGCGATCCTCAGTCGCGGCAAGGAGAACGGACGGATCGGACGTCAGCGCGTGCACGGCCAGGGCGGCCCGCCCGGCGGCGTGCGCGGCGTCGGCGTGCGGAACCTCGGCCGGGAGCAGGCCGCGGGTCGTCTTGGTGGACGACTCCTGCGACGGGATCAGCACGACCGGGCGCACGCGTGCGTCGGGGTCCATCCGGACGGAGCGGTAGCGCTCTCCTTCCGACCACGCAACGACTACGCCGCCGAAGAGCGAGGCCGCGGCGTTGTCCGCGTGACCTTCGAACTCGGCGGCGATTTGCAACGCGTCCGTGTCCAACTCGCGACCCGTCAGGGTGAATCCCGCTGCGACACCCGCCACGATCGCGGCGGCCGACGAGCCCAGCCCGCGTGCGTGCGGAATGGTGTTGCGGCACCTCAGCACGAGCCCGCCGGTGTAGCCGGTGGCGCGGACGGCCCGCACGACGAGATGGGTCTCGTCGAGCGGGACGTCGGCGGATCCGGCACCGTCGACGGTGACCGAGAGCACTCCGGCCTCGGCCGAGGTCACCTCGACGTCGTCGTACATCCCGAGGGCCATGCCCAGCGCGTCGAACCCCGAACCGAGGTTCGCGGTCGACGCGGGGACGGAGACGAGGAACTTCACGCGAGCTCCAGCGCGTGCGCGACGGCGCCGGGGTCGACCGGGACCGGCTCGACCTCGGTGGTGCCGAGCAACGCCGTGTCGGGGTCCTTCAGACCGTGGCCCGTGACGGTGCACACAACGGTGGACCCGCGGGGCAGCCTGCCGTCCTCGGCGGTCATCAGCAGACCGGCGATGGACGCGGCCGACGCGGGCTCCACGAAGATGCCCTCGGACGACGCGAGCAGCCGGTAGGCCGCCAGGATCTGCTCGTCGGTGACGGCGTCGATCAGGCCACCGGACTCGTCGCGCGCCTTGACCGCTCCGGTCCACGACGCGGGCGACCCGATCCGGATCGCGGTCGCGATGGTCTCCGGGTTCGGCACCGGCGCGCCGCTGACCAGCGGTGCGGCCCCGGCGGCCTGGAACCCGAACATCTTCGGCAGGCCCTGGTCGTAGGAGGTGTAGCCCTTCCAGTACGCGGTGATGTTGCCCGCGTTGCCGACCGGCAGGCAGTGCACGTCCGGCGCCTGCCCGAGCACGTCGCAGACCTCCCACGCGGCGGTCTGCTGGCCGACGAGCCGCACCGGGTTGACCGAGTTCACCAGCGTGACCGGGTACTCGGCCGCGGTCTTCGACGCGAGCTCCAGGCAGTCGTCGAAGTTGCCGTCGATCTGCAGGATCTTCGCGCCGTGCATGACGGCCTGGGCGAGCTTGCCCATCGCGATCTTGCCGCTGGGCACCAGCACGGCCGCCGTCAGGCCCGCCTTGGCCGCGTAGGCCGCCGCGGACGCCGACGTGTTGCCGGTGGAGGCGCAGATGACCGCCTTGAGACCGGACGCGAGCGCGTACGTCATCGCCACGGTCATGCCGCGGTCCTTGAAGGAGCCGGTCGGGTTCGCGCCCTCGACCTTGACCCACACGTCGGACCCGGTGGCCTCGGAGAGGCGCTTCGCGTGCACCAGCGGCGTGCCGCCCTCGTGCAGCGTCACGACCTCGGCGCCCTCGGGGATCTCGATGCGGTCCCGGTACGCGTTGATGAGCCCGGGCCAGCCAGCTCTTGCAGTGCTCACTCTTCGCCCTCCACCCGCATCACGCTGACGACGTCCCGCACCACGGGGAGGCCACCGATCTTGTCCACAGTGGACCGCAGCGCGGCGTCGGTCGCCGCGTGCGTGACGATCACCAGGCTGGCGTCCTCGGTGCGGCCTTCCTGGCGCACCGCGGCGATGCTGACGTCGTGTTCGGCGAAGACGGCGGCGACCTGCGAGAGGACACCCGCCTTGTCCGCCACGTCGAGGCTGATGTGGTAGCGCGTGGGCGTGTTCCCCATGGGCTGCGCGGGAAGCGCCGCGTAGGCCGACTCGCGCGGACCACGTCCGCTCGCGACCTTGTTGCGCGCCACGGCGACCAGGTCGCCGAGCACCGCGCTCGCCGTCGGGGCGCCGCCGGCGCCCTGCCCGTAGAACATCATCTCCCCCGCCGCGTCTGCCTCGACGAACACCGCGTTGAACGCACCGTTGACGCTCGCCAGCGGATGCGTCCGGGGGATCATGGCCGGGTGGACTCGAACGGCGACTGACTCCTGGCCGGACGGGCTGACGACGCGCTCGCAGATCGCGAGCAGCTTCACCGCGCGGCCCAGTCCCTTCGCCGCCGCGATGTCGGCCGCGGACACCGCGCGGATGCCCTCGCGGTAGACGTCCGACGCCGTCACGCGGGTGTGGAACGCCAGCGACGCGAGGATCGCCGCCTTCGACGCGGCGTCGAACCCGTCGACGTCGGCGGTCGGGTCGGCCTCGGCGTACCCGAGCCGCGAGGCCTCCTCGAGCGTCTCGCCGTAGCCGGCGCCCGTGGCGTCCATCGCGGACAGGATGAAGTTAGTGGTGCCGTTCACGATGCCCATGACGCGCGTGATCCGGTCGCCCGCGAGGGACTCCCGCAACGGGCGCAGCAACGGGATCGCGCCGGCGACGGCGGCCTCGAAGTAGAGGTCGGCGCCGGAGGCGTCCGCTGCCTCGAACAGGTCGGGACCGTGCTCGGCGAGCAGCGCCTTGTTGGCCGTCACCACGGACTTGCCGTTGCGCAGCGCCTCCAGCAACAGGCCGCGCGCCGGGTCGATGCCGCCGATGACCTCGACGACCACGTCGACGTCGTCGGACTTCACGAGCGCCTCGGCGTCGGTGGTGAGCAGGTGTGCCGGCACCTCGCGGTGCTTGTTCGGCCTGCGCACGGCGATGCCCGTGAGCTCAACCGGCGCGCCGATGCGCTGGGTGAGGTCCTCGGCCTGGTCCGTCAGCAGCCGGACTACCTCCGTGCCCACCGTGCCGCATCCGAGCAACGCGACGCGAATGGGCTCCACGGGGCCCGTCTCTTTGACTGACACTGCCTATACCTCCAGACGGAACAGATCGTCCTCGGTCTCGCGACGCAGCAGGAGCCGCGCCTCCCCGTCGGTCACCGCGGCGAGCGCGGGCCTCGGAAGTCGGTTGTACCCGCTCGCCATCGAGTAGCAGTAGGCCCCGGTCGCAGCGATCGCCAGCAGGTCGCCCGGCGCGAGGTCGTCCGGCAGCCAGCAGTCGCGCACCACGATGTCGCCGGACTCGCAGTGCTTGCCCACGACGCGGCACAGCACGGCCCGCGAGTCGGGCTCGGCGGCGCGCGAGACGAGCCTGCAGTCGTAGACCGCGTCGTAGAGAGCTGTGCGGATGTTGTCGCTCATGCCGCCGTCGACGCTGACGTACCGGCGCCGGGCGCCGCCGTCGAGCTCGATGTCCTTGATCGTGCCGACCTCGTACACGGTGACCGTGCCGGGGCCGACGATCGCGCGGCCGGGCTCGACCGCGATGCGAGGCATCTCCAGGCCGTTGTGCTCGCACTCCTTCTGCACGATGTTGTGCAGCTGCCGCGCGAGCTCCGCGGGCGGGGGCGGGTCGTCGTCCGGCGTGTAGGCGATGCCGAGACCGCCGCCGAGGTCGACGACGTTCAGCGACGGGACGTCGCCGTGCTCCTCGCGGATGTCCGCGAGCAGGCCGATCACGCGGCGGGCGGCGACCTCGAAGCCGGACGCGTCGAAGATCTGCGAGCCGATGTGGCTGTGCAGGCCGACGAGCTCGAGCCCATTGGCCTTGAGCACGCGGCGCACCGCCTCGGCCGCGTCGCCGGAGGACAGCGAGAAGCCGAACTTCTGGTCCTCGTGCGCGGTCGCGATGAACTCGTGCGTGTGGGCCTCGACGCCGACGGTCACGCGGATCAGGACCTTCTGCACGACACCGCGGTCGCGGGCGATCTGGTCCAGGCGCGCGATCTCGTGGAACGAGTCGACGACGATCCCGCCGACGCCCGCCTCCACGGCCGCTATCAGTTCGGGAACGCTCTTGTTGTTGCCGTGCAACGCGATCCGCTCTGCGGGGAACTCCGCCCGCAGAGCGATCGCCAGCTCGCCGCCGCTGCAGACGTCGATGGAGAGGCCTTCCTCGGCCACCCACTTCGCGACCTGCACGCTGAGGAACGCCTTGGAGGCGTAGTGCACGAGCGTCGGGTCGCCGAACGCCTCGGCGTGCTCGCGGCAGCGCGCGCGGAAGTCCTGCTCGTCCATGACGAACAACGGCGTGCCGTACTGCTCGGCGAGGCCGCGGACGTCCACACCGGCCAGTTCGACGACACCGGTGTCGGTGCGCGTGGCGTTGCGCGGCCACACGGCCGGGTGCAGGTAGTCGAGCTGTTCTGCGGTGGAGGGGCGGTCACCGGCGGTGTTGCCGGGTGCCAGGACGTCGGCGTGCCGAGGTCCTGCGGGATGTGCTCGCATTTACATTCGCTCCGGTGCGGTGACGCCGAGCAGGCCGAGGCCGGCTCCGAAAACGTTCCTGGTGGCGGCGCACAGCGTGAGCCTGGCCTGGTACAACGGGGTGGACTCCTCGTCGCCCTGGGGAAGCACGCGCACGCCGTTGCGGCGGTCGTAGAAGCGGTGGAAGGTCCCGGCGAGTTCTTCGAGGTACCTCGCCACCCGGTGGGGTTCGCGCAGCTCGGCCGCGGTCGCCACCACCCTGGGGAACTCGCCGATGGTGCGGATCAGCTCGCCTTCGCGCTCGTGGACCAGCAGGGAGAGGTCGTCCCCCTGCGTGACGCCGAGGTCGGCGGCGTTGAGCAGCAGCCCGGAGATGCGGGCGTGCGCGTACTGGACGTAGTAGACCGGGTTGTCGTTGCTGTGCTTGCGCAGCAGGTCGAGGTCGATGTCCAGGGACGAGTCGACGCTCGACCGGATCATCGCGTAGCGCGCGGCGTCCACGCCGACCGCGTCGACCAGGTCGTCCATCGTGATGACCGTGCCCGCGCGCTTGCTCATCCGCACCGGCTGGCCGCCGCTGACGAGGTTGACGAGCTGGCCGATCAGCACCTCGACGACGTCCGGGTCGTCGCCCAGCGCGGCCGCCGCGGCCTTGAGGCGCGCGACGTAGCCGTGGTGGTCGGCGCCGAGCATGTAGATGCAGAGGTCGAAGCCGCGGCCGCGCTTGTCGACGAGGTAGGCGATGTCGCCCGCGATGTAGGCCGGGTCGCCGTCGCTCTTGATGACGACGCGGTCCTTGTCGTCGCCGAAGTCGGTGGACCGCAGCCACCAGGCGCCGTCCTTCTCGTACAGCGAACCGGTGGCCTTGAGCTTCGCGACCGCCTCGTCCACGCGCCCGCTCTTGTGCAGCGAGTCCTCGTGGAAGTAGACGTCGAAGTCGGTGCCGAACTCGTGCAGGGCGCGCTTGATCTCGTCGAACATCAGCCCGACGCCGACGCGCCGCACGGTCTCGGGATCGCCCAGCGCACCCGGTTCGCGGCGCAGCACCTCGGCGGCGATGTCGCTCACGTACGTGCCCGCGTAGCCGTCCTCGGGGGCGGGCTCGCCCTTGGCGGCGGCGATCAGCGACCGGACGAACCTGTCGATCTGCGCGCCCGCGTCGTTGAAGTAGTACTCGCGGGTGACCTCGGCCCCGCGTGCGCCCAGGACCTTGCCGAGCGCGTCGCCCACGGCCGCCCAGCGCGCGCCGCCGAGGTGGATGGGGCCGGTCGGGTTGGCGGAGACGAACTCCAGGTTGATCCGCTGGCCGGCGAGCTCGGCGCCGGTGCCGTAGCCGGCCTCCAGCGCCGCACGAACGATCGCTCCCTGGGCCTCGGTGGCGATGGTGAGGTTGAGGAACCCCGGTCCGGCGACGTCGGCCTTGGCGATGGCGTCCTGGGAGAGCAGGGCCTCGGCCAGCCAGGTGGCGAGCTCGCGGGGCTGGACTCCGACCTTCTTGGCGAGCTGGAGCGCGATGTTCGTGGCGTAGTCGCCGTGCTCGGGGTTTCTGGGGCGCTCGACCGTCACCTGCTCGGGTGCGGCGGTGGCGTCCAGACCTCGGTCGGCCAGCAACCGGGCAACCGTGGTCCGAACCAGATCGGCGAGCGCTTCAGGGGTCACGCCGCATGAGTTTAGAGAAGCGTTGTCGCAGGTCTCGACCGGGTTACCGGGTCTCGGAGGGTGAGACGGCAAGTGTTAACGCGCACGTGGTATCGCCCTGCGCTGACAGCGACCAGACACGGAGTCCCTACACTGGCGCCGGTTGACCAGGACGACATCTGAGGCGGACATGACCAGCGGCAAGAAGACGAAGGCCACGCGCAACAGCGTGGCCGCGGCCCGTTCCTCGGTGGTGGCGAGCAAGCCGAAGCCGTGGGGCACGATCATCGCGGTGATCGCCGTGCTGGGCCTCGCGGGCGGCGTTTTCGGGTATGCGTACTCGCAGATCCACGCGAACAACGTCAAAGAGGCCGCCCTGGCCAAGTGGAAGCCCTCCGACACGAACAAGGACCCGTCGACGCAGCTCGCGGGCATCGTGACCAAGGAGTACAAGGGTTCCCGCCACGTCGAGGCGACCCAGCGCGTCGCCTACGACCAGACCCCCGCGTTCGGCGGCCCGCACGACGCCCAGTGGGCCGACTGCACCGGCGTCGTCTACGACAAGGCCGTCCGCACCGAGAACATGGTCCACGGCCTGGAGCACGGCGCCGTCTGGATCGCCTACAACCCGGACCAGGTCAAGGACGACGCGCTCGCGAAGCTCAAGGTCAAGGTCGAGGGCATCCCGTACATGATGCTGTCGCCGTTCCCCGGCCTCGACAAGCCGATCTCCCTGCAGTCCTGGGGCCACCAGCTGAAGGTCGAGAAGGCCGACGACGAGCGCATCGACCAGTTCGTGTCGTCGCTGCTGCGCAACCCGAACACCTACCCCGAGGTCGGCGCGTCGTGCGAGAACACGGCGTTCCTGTCGAACCCGGCCCCGTTCGTCGCCGAGAAGCCGGGCGCCGACGCCGTGCCGATGGACGGCGGCAAGGACGACTCGCAGACCGAGGGCCAGCAGGGCCAGCAGCCGAACATGAGCACGCCGCCCGCGTCGGGCTCCGCCTCGACGCCCCCGTCGAGCTGATGACCGCTCCCGCCGACGAGACCGGGCGCCCCTCCGGGGTCGCCCGAGTCCTCGTCATCGGCGCCGCCGTGCTGGCCGTGCTCCTGCTCGGCGCGGCGGTGGGCCTGCTCGTGAAGCTCCCCGGCTCGACCTCCACCTCGGCGGCCCCGGCCTCCGGCTCCGTGGACGTCGGCTTCTGCCAGGACATGTCCCAGCACCACCTCCAGGGCATCCAGATGGCGAACATCGCCAGGGACCGCTCCACCGACACCGAGGTCCGCCAGCTGGCGTTCGACATCGCCTCCACCCAACTGGAGCAGGTCGGCCGCATGAAGGGCTGGCTGATGATGTGGAACGAGCACGAGCAGAACATCTCGGGCGTCTACATGTCGTGGATGAACGACTCGGGCGTCCACGGCCACGGCGCCACCACCCCGGAAGCGGGCAAGCCCCTCATGCCGGGCATGGCCGTCACCGACGAGCTGACCAAGCTCCGCACGATGCCGGCAGGCCGCGACTTCGACGTGTACTTCCTCCAGCTGATGCTCCGCCACCACATGGGCGGGTCCCCGATGGCCGAGTACGCCTCGACGAGGGCGAGCCAGCCGTTCGTGCGCACGCTGGCCGACAACATGCTGAAGTCGCAAGCTTCGGAAACCGAACTGATGAAGGACTACCTGGCGAAGCGCGGAGCCGCCCCGCTGCCGTAGCCGGTGTCCGTCTCAGCATTGAGGGCCGCTCCCCACCAAGGGGGGCGGCCCTTTTCCGGCCGACCCAGCACCTCGCAAGGGCCCCGAAGTCAAGCCCCAATCGCAATCGTCGCGCAGCGGCGATGCCACCCAGGTCTTTCGTCCGAGGTGCACGCCCCCGCTGGAACAGGCACGGAAACCAACGCAACAGGACCACGCTGGAACCCGCCCCCAACGGGACCACGCTGGAACCCGTGGACAACCACCTACCCCTGAGTAACGTAGGTCACACCCCTACTCGGAGGTAACCATGACCGTCGACGAGCGAGCGGCCCGGCAGGTCGCCGAACAAGCACGGGAGTCCCGCTGGCAACGACCGAGCTTCGGCAAGGAGCTCTTCCTGGGTCACTTCCGCCTGGACCTGATCCACCCCCACCCCACGGGCACCGAGGAGGACCACAAAAGAGGCGAAGCCTTCTTAACGAAACTCCGCGAGTTCACCGAAGCGAACATCGACAACACCAAGATCGAAAAAGACGCGAAGATCCCGGACGACGTCCTCAAAGGCCTGAAAGACCTGGGCGCGTTCGGCATGAAGATCAAACCCGAGTACGGCGGAATCGGCCTGACCCAGGTCTACTACAACAAGGCGCTGATGCTCGTGGGCAGTGCCAGCCCCGCCATCGGCGCGATGCTCAGCGCCCACCAGTCCATCGGCGTCCCCCAGCCGATCGCGATGTTCGGCGACGAGGACCAGAAGCGCGAGTTCCTCCCGAGGTGCGCCAAGGGCGAGATCACCGCCTTCCTCCTGACCGAACCGGACGTCGGCTCAGACCCGGCGAGGCTCGGCACGACCGCCACGAGGGACGGCGACGACTACGTCCTCAACGGCGTGAAGCTGTGGACCACCAACGGAGTCGTGGCCGACCTCCTCGTCGTCATGGCCCAGGTGCCGGACAAGGGCATCACCGCGTTCGTCGTGGAAGCGGACGCCGAGGGCATCACCGTCGAGAACCGCAACGCGTTCATGGGCCTGCGGGGCCTGGAGAACGGCGTGACCAGGTTCCACGACGTGAAGGTCCCGAAGAGGAACGTCATCGGCAAGGAGGGCGCCGGCCTCAAGATCGCGCTGGCCACCCTGAACACCGGCCGGCTCAGCCTGCCCGCCCTGTGCGCGGGCAGCGCCAAGTGGTGCCTCAAGATCGCCCGCGAGTGGTCGAGCGAGCGCGTCCAGTGGGGGCTGCCCGTGGGCAGGCACGAGGCCGTCGCGGGCAAGATCGCCTACATCGCGGCCACGGCCTACGCGCTGGAGGCCGTGCTGGACCTCAGTTCGGAGCTGGCGGACGCGGGCAGTCACGACATCCGCATCGAGGCCGCGCTGGCCAAGCTGTACGCGAGCGAGAAGGCCTGGCTGGTCGCCGACGAGCTGGTCCAGATCCGCGGCGGCCGGGGCTACGAGACGGCGGAGAGCCAGGCGGCGCGCGGCGAACGCGGCGTCGCGGCCGAGCAGGTGCTGCGCGACCTGCGCATCAACCGCATCTTCGAGGGCTCCACCGAGATCATGCACCTGCTGATCGCCCGCGAGGCCGTCGACGCCCACCTCAGCGTCGCCGGCGACATCATCGACCCCGACGCCGACCGCCAGGCCAAGGTGCGGGCCGCGGCCAAGGCAGGCGGGTTCTACGCGAAGTGGTTCCCGACGCTGGTCGTCGGCAAGGGCCAGAGCCCGGCCGCGTTCTCGGAGTTCGGGCCGCTCGCGAAGCACCTGCGGTTCGTCGAGCGGTCGGCGCGCAAGCTGGCGCGGCAGACGTTCTACGCGATGTCGCGGTGGCAGGGGAAGATGGAGCGCAAGCAGCGGTTCCTCAGCCGGATCGTCGACATCGGCGCCGAGCTCTTCGCGATCAGCGCCGCGTGCGTCCGCGCCGCTCAGGACAAGAACCCCAGCTCACAGCTGCTGGCCGACGCGTTCGCCGAGCAGGCGCGCGTCCGGGTCGACGAGCTGTTCGAGAAGCTCTGGAAGAACACCGACGACACCGACCAGGCGCTGGCGAAGCAGGTCCTCGACGGCAGGTTCACGTGGCTGGAGGAGGGCGTGGTCGACGCGTCCATCCCCGGCCGGTGGATCGCGGACTCCACCCACCGCGAGTCGGCGGCGGCGAACGTCCACCGCCCGACGCCCCGGTAGCTCCCGTTGCTGCACTGGGCAGGCTGATGGTGGTGCGGGCGCGGCACCTGCCCAGTGCACTCGGCCGGTAGGGGGCTACGTCCCCCGCATCCCCCTACCGACTCCCCTTGCAACGGAAGGACACAACCCTCCAGGAGGAGGTGCGGTAACGCTAAGCCACAAAACACTGTTAACAGTTACGACAATTGAGTGAACTACCAGGTGAGGTGCACTCGACTACTCTCAGAGAGTCACTTCAAAGACCAGCTCGCGGGCAGCCTCCAGGCCCATCGCGACTGCTCCGGACAGCACCGCGCCGTCCCCCAGCGCTCCCGCGACGACCCGCGGCGCCAGCGGCGTCATCGTGCGCAGCGCCCTCTCCAGCGGATCGAGCAGCAGGTCGACGTTCGACCCGATCCCGCCGCCCAGCACGACCAGTTCGGGGTCGATCACCGCGGCGACCGAGGCGACGAGGAACGCGAGCCGTTCCGCCTCCACCCGCACGACCTCCACCGCGGAGGCGTCACCCGACCGCGCGAGCCGGAAGACGTCCCGCGCCGACCGGGCCGTCAGCCCGCACTCCCTGGCCAGTGCCACCACGGACTCCGCCGCCGCGACCTCCTCGAACCGTCCACGGTGGACGTCCGAAGTGGACTTATCGAACGGCAGGAACGCGACCTCGCCCGCGGCTCCGTGCGCACCGCGGAACAGCTTGCCGTCCACCACGATGCCCATGCCGACACCGGTGCCGACCGTCGCGCACACGAACACGCGGGCTCGTTGGGCGGCGCCGTACACGTGCTCCCCCAGCGCGGCCAGGTTCGCGTCGTTCTCCACCACCAGCACCGGCCCGAGCGACGACTCCAGGCCGTCGAGCACGCCGGCGGACTCCCAGCCGGGCAGGTTCGGCGCGTGCCGCACGACCCGCGAGCGCTGGTCGATCACACCGGGACTGCCGATCACCTTCACGACGACGTCGGTCAGCGCGAGCCCGGCGTCCGCCACGGTGCGCGTCGCCAGGTCGGTCACCGTGCGCACGAGGGAGGCGGCCGACCGGCAGCGGTTGCGCTCGTCCACGCGCGCCACCACGGCACCGCCCAGGTCGGCCACGGCGACGCGGATCCGTTCGCGGCCGATGTCGACGCCCAGCACGTACCCGGCCGCCGGGTTGGGCTCGTAGACCACCGCCGACCTGCCGGGACCGGTGGTCGTGCGGCCCGTCGGGCGCACCAGGCCGTGGCGTTCGAGGTCGGCCAGCGCCTGCCCGACCGTCGGCTTGGACAGCCCGGTGTCCTTGGCGACCTGAGGACGGGTGGCGGCACCCAGACGGCGCAACCGGTCCAGCACAGCGCGTTGGTTCAGCACGCGCATGCCCGCGGGTGTACCCACCTCTGGCGGCTTGCGGTCGGTCACCTGCCCCAGTCTAGATCTTGATCGCCCACGTCAGAGAGCAACTGTTGAAAGGACAGGTTGCGCGACAATTCCCGTCTTGTCCCTTGACAACGATGTCACGTGCAGAAACGCTCCGTCCCAAAGGGGCAGGTCTGGCGGCGGAAGGGTTGCGATGAGGCAACTGGGGAAGAGACGAACCAGAACTCTGTTGGGTGTCGCGATCACTGCGACACTGGTGTGCGGCGTCACCAACGGCTACGCGGCCGCCGCACCAGAGGAGCAAGGCGTGGGCTTTTCCTCGTCCTTTGAGGACGGTCAACCACAACCGTCCTGGGCCAACACGGTCGAGACCGACGCGGCCGGCAAGCCGAAGTCGGCGGGCGTGATCGGGTCGGACGGCTCCGGCATCCCGGGCAACGTCTCGGACAAGGTGCTCGAGGTCAGGGCGAACGGTGAGAACACCGACGGCGGCGAGGTGAAGGAGAACCTCGTCGACGGCAGCGTCAACACCAAGTGGCTGGTCTTCGCCACGACCGGCTGGGCGTCGTTCCGCTTCGCCGAGCAGCAGACCATCCGGAAGTACGCGCTCTCGTCGGCCAACGACTCCCCCGAGCGCGACCCGAAGAACTGGACGCTGCAGGGCTCGAACAACGGCACGGACTGGACCGTCGTCGACACGCGGACCGGCGAGACGTTCCCCGAGCGCTTCCAGACCAAGACCTACGACATCGCGACGCCCCAGGCGTTCTCGCAGTACAAGCTCGACGTGACGCTGAACAACGGCTCCACGAACATCGTGCAGCTCGCCGAGGTCCAGCTCTCCGACGGCACCACCACGCCTCCGCCGCCGAACATGCGCAGCGTCGTCGGCAACGGCCCGACGGGCGGCTACACGGCCAAGTCGCGGGTCGGCTGGACGGGCGTCAAGGCGTTCCGCGCCCAGGGCCGCCACACGGCCGACGGCCGCGCGTACAGCTACAACAAGGTCTTCGACGTCGACGTGAAGGTCGGTGCCAAGACCGAGCTGTCGTACATGGTCTTCCCGGACTTCGTGACCGACAACCTGGACTACCCGAGCACGTACTCGTCGGTGGACCTGGCGTTCTCCGACGGCACGTACCTGAGCGACCTCAAGGCCGTCGACCAGCACGGCGCCGTGCTGTCGCCGCAGGGCCAGGGCGCGGGCAAGTTCCTCTACACGAACCAGTGGAACAAGGTGGCGTCCACGATCGGCGCCGTCGCGGCCGGCAAGACGATCAAGCGCGTCCTGGTCGCCTACGACGGTCCGAAGGGCCCGACGGAGTTCGGCGCCTGGTTCGACGACATCCGCATCGGCGACGTCGTCACCAAGCAGTACGCGAAGCCGTCGGACTACGTGCTGACCACGCGCGGCACGAACTCGAACGGTTCCTTCTCGCGGGGCAACAACTTCCCGGCGACCGCGGTACCGCACGGGTTCAACTTCTGGACCCCGATGACCAACGCGGGTTCGATCTCGTGGCTCTACGAGTACCAGCAGCGCAACAACGCGCAGAACCTGCCGACGCTGCAGGCGTTCACCGCGTCCCACGAGCCCAGCCCGTGGATGGGTGACCGCCAGACGTTCCAGGTCATGCCGTCGACCATCGCGCCGACGCAGGACCGCGCTCTGCGCGCGCTGCCGTTCAAGCACGAGAACGAGGTCGCGAAGGCGCACTACTACGGCGTGACCTTCGAGAACGGCCTGAAGACCGAGATCGCGCCGACCGACCACGCGGCGGTCTTCCGGTTCACGTTCACCGACGACGGCCAGAAGAACCTCGTGTTCGACAACGTCAACAACTCCGCGGGCCTCACCCTGGACGCGGCGAACGGCGTCGTCACGGGCTACTCGGACGTGAAGAGCGGCCTGTCCACCGGCGCGACCCGCCTGTTCGTCTACGGCAAGGTCGACAAGGCGGTCACGGCGAGCGGCCGGCTGACCGGCGCGGGCCGCGACAACGCAGGCGGCTACTTCTCGTTCGGCGAGAAGACCGTCGAGCTGCGGATCGCGACGTCGCTGATCTCGGTCGACCAGGCGAAGTCGAACCTGGAGCAGGAGGTCAAGGGCTCCGACACGTTCGAGTCGGTGCGCGACCGCGCGCAGGCCGCGTGGGACAAGGTGCTCGGCATCCTCTCCGTCGAGGGTGCGTCCGAGGACCAGCTGATCACGCTGTACTCCAACATGTACCGGCTCTACCTCTACCCGAACTCGGGCTTCGAGAAGGTCGGCGACAAGATCCAGTACGCGTCCCCGGTGGCGCCGGCGGTCGGCGAGAACACGCCGACGAAGACCGGCGCGAAGATCGTCGACGGCAAGGTCTACGTCAACAACGGCTTCTGGGACACCTACCGCACGACCTGGCCCGCCTACAGCTTCTTCACCCCGTCGCAGGCGGGCGAGATGGCCGAGGGCTTCGTCCAGCAGTACAAGGACGGCGGCTGGATCTCGCGCTGGTCGTCCCCCGGCTACGCCAACCTGATGACCGGCACGAGCTCCGACGTCGCGTTCGCCGACGCCTACCTCAAGGGCGTCACGAACTTCGACATCAAGGCCGCCTACGACGCCGCGGTCAAGAACGCGTCCGTCGTGCCGCCGAACCAGCAGGTCGGCCGCAAGGGCATGGACCGCTCGGTCTTCCTCGGCTACACCGGCAACGACCAGCTCGACGAGGCGTGGTCGTGGGCGATCGAGGGCTACGTCAACGACTTCGGCATCGCGTCGATGGCGAAGGCGCTGCACGAGAAGACGGGTGAGAAGCGCTACGCCGAGGAGTACGAGTACTTCCTCAACCGCGCCCAGAACTACGTGCTGACGTTCGATAAGCGGATCGAGTTCTTCCAGGGCCGCAACGTCGACGGGTCGTGGCGCGTCGAGGACCCGGCGAAGTACAACCCGCAGGACTGGCGCTACGACTACACCGAGACCAACGGCTGGAACATGGCGTTCTCGGTGCCGCACGACGGGCAGGGTCTCGCGAACCTGTACGGCGGGCGGGAGAAGCTGGCGCAGAAGCTCGACTCGTTCTTCACCCTGCCGGAGACCGCGAAGTTCCCCGGCGGCTACGGCGGCGTGATCCACGAGATGATCGAGGCGCGGGACGTGCGGATGGGCCAGTACGGCCACTCCAACCAGCCGTCGCACCACATCGCCTACATGTACAACTACGCGGGCAAGCCCTCCGGCACCCAGGAGAAGGTGCGGGAGATCCTGTCGCGCTTGTACGTGGGCTCGCAGGAGAGCCAGGGCTACGCGGGCGACGAGGACAACGGCGAGATGTCGGCCTGGTATCTGTTCTCGTCGCTGGGCTTCTACCCGCTGCAGATGGGCAAGCCGGCCTACGCGATCGGCTCGCCGCTGTTCACCAAGGCGACCGTCACCCTCGAGAACGGCAAAAAGCTCGTCGTCAACGCGCCCAAGAACAGCTCGAAGAACATCTACGTGCAGGGCGTGAAGGTCAACGGCAAGGCGTGGAACAAGACGTCGCTGCCGCACGACGTGCTCGCGGCCGGCGCGACGATCGACTTCGACATGGGCCCGAACCCGTCGAAGTGGGGCACGGGCGTCAACGACGTCCCCGACTCGATCACGAAGGGCGACGCGGTCCCGGCCCCGTTGCGCGACGTGTCCTCGGGCGTGTCGACGGCGGCGCTGGTGGACAACAACTCCGGCACCTCCGCGGTGGTCCGCTCGTTCGACTTCAAGGCGGCCGACGCCAAGGAGAAGGCGGAGTTCTACACGCTGACGAACGCCAAGACGGGCACCTCGCCGTCGGCGTGGGAGCTGAAGGGCTCCTACGACGGCAAGACGTGGGCGACCGTCGACAAGCGCTCCGGCGAGAACTTCCAGTGGCAGCAGTACACCCGGTCGTTCAAGATCGCCTCGCCGGGCCGCTACAACTTCTACCGCCTGGAGTTCTCCGGTGACGTCGCGCTGTCGGAGTTCGAGCTGCTGTCGAAGCCGCTGCCGGCACCCGCCACCACGGTGACGGGCACGGTCAACGGCCCGTTGCAGGTCAAGGGCGTGACCTATGTGGACGGCGCCACCATCAGCGGCCCGGTGACGGTCGCGCGGGGCGCCACGCTGTACGTCTTCGGCGGCGAGGTCAAGGGCCCGATCTCGGCCTCGGACGCGTCCTCCGTGGTGCTGGTCGGCACCAAGGTGAACGGTCCGGTGTCGGTGAACGGCTCCTCGGCCGAGGTCGCGGTGGAGAACACGTCGGTCAGCGGTCCCGTCTCGCTGACGTCGAACAAGACCAGCTCGGTCGTGGCGTTCTCCACGGTCGGCGGCCCGTTGTCCTGCACCGGCAACGAGCCGGCGCCGGTCAACAACGGCTTCGCGAACGACGTGAAGGGTCCGAAGGCAGGACAGTGCGCTGGGCTGTAACGCCCAACTGAGGGTCGCTTGAGGGAGAAGCCGCGTTCCGTCACGGAGCGCGGCTTTTCTCATTCACCTGAAAGGAGCTATCCGCTTCGGACATACTCCGATGAGATTCAGCGGTTCATGCTGCGGTGACGGGGAGGCTGTTGTGGTGCCGTTCGAACGAGGCCGTGTCTGGGTAGCGGTTCCGAACCCTCGCACCGAGACCGTTCCGTCACGAACGGGAACCCCGTCCACGAAGGACGACCTCCGCGACCTCCCGGCATCACCAGGAAAGCTCCCGGCACCGCTGCGCTGACGAGCCGCCCTCGACCTGCAGGGTCGCGTGCTCGATGTGGTACTTGGAGGCCAGCAGGGCCTGCGCCGCCTTGAGCACGTTCTCGTGGTCGGCCTTCTCGGACGTCGTGAGGTGCGCGGAGGCCACCTCCATGCCGCTGGTGAGCGTCCACACGTGCAGGTCGTGGGCCTCGGTGACCCCGTCGATCTGCCCGAGGGCCGCCTGCATCTCCGTCACGTCCAACCGCTCCGGCGCGTGCTGGAACAGGATGTGCAGGGCGTTCTTGGCCAGCCCGTACGTCCGCGGCAGCACCCAGACACCGATCAGCACACCCATGATCGGGTCGGCGTACTTCCACCCCGTCGTGATGGTGACCAGCGCCGAGATCAGCACGCCCACAGACCCGATGAGGTCGGCCAGCACCTCGAGGTAGGCCCCCCGGACGTTGATGCTGTCCTTCGCGCCTTCCTTGAGCACGCTGAAGCTGACGAGGTTGGCGACCAGACCCGCGCTCGCGGCGATGAGCACCGGCCACCCCGGAACCCGCGGCGGGTCCTGGAACCGCCCGACGGCCTCGTAGATGACATATCCCGCCACGCCGAACAACAGCACGGCGTTGGCCAGCGCGGCGAGCACCTCGGCCCGGTAGAAGCCGAACGTGCGGTTCTTCCCCGCCTTCGCCTTGCGGGCGACCATGATCGCGGCGAGCGCCATGCCGACACCCAGCACGTCGGTGAGCATGTGGGCGGCGTCCGAGATCAACGCGAGCGACGATGTGGCGAACCCGACTACGAACTCCACCACCATGAAGACCGCGCCGATGCCGAACGCGACCCACAACTTGCCGGCGTGCTGCCCGCTCGCCGACGCCGCCCCGTGTCCATGGCCGTGACCCATGCTCCGGAACATATAGCGATATGCGCATGAGTGCAATCCGGCCTATTCCCTCTCACCCGATGTCGTGACGGAGACCACGTTCGCGCGGTTGGAGGGGTGGGTGTCGATGAGGGTTCGCGGAGTGCGCTAGGATCTTCTTCGTAGCTACGGCCCCCGTAGCTCAGGGGATAGAGCACCGCCCTCCGGAGGCGGGAGCGCAGGTTCGAATCCTGCCGGGGGCACCGAAGTCGAAGGCGATCTGTGTTCGCGGAGTGCGCGAACCGGGTCGCCTTCGGGCGTTTTCTGGGGGCCGAGCCCCCAGACCCCAGCCGGGGGCGAGCCCCCGGACCCCTCGTAGGTGACCACTCGGACCATGTTGGTGCGACCCCTGGAGCTGGCACGATGTGGTGAAGGGGCTCGTGCTCGTCGGACGCGCGTTTCCTTTTCCGGCTCGAGGATTGGACGCAATGGGACGCTCGTCGGTGTTCACGTTCCAGTACATCGCGATCGACACGGAGGCCGGTGTCACGCCGGAGGAGTTCGAGACCTTTGTGCGGGCCGAAGGCGTTCACCTGCCCCTGTACCCGGGGTGGCGGTGGACCCTGCTGCGCGGGTTGCGCGGCGAGCGGACCGGGCAGTACCTGATGTTGTGCGAGATCGGGAGCGCCGAGCAGCGCGACCGCTACGTCACAGCGCGGGGCGAACAGACCGAGCTGGCCCAGGAGTTCTGGGCGCGACACCCCGAGGCGGAGGCCGTCCTTGCGCGCTGGCGGCGACTGGGCACGTTCGGCGAGCTGCCGACGTTGTTCACCGACTACCGGCTACTGGCCGACAACCCGCGGAGCACGGTCACGCCCGGCCCCCGCTATCGCGACCGCCCGGGAGAGAAGCCCGTCGCCCGCGTCATCGGCATCCACAACCTGGCGCTGCGCGCCGGCGTGACCGAGGAGGTGTTCGACCGCTTCATCGCCGAGAACCACCACCGGATCGACGACTACCCGGACTGGCGGTTCCACGTGCTCAAGGGCGAGCGGGGCAACCGCCTCGACCAGTACGTGATGATGATGGAGATAGCGAGCCTGGACGCGCTGGACGTCTTCTACCCGGAGCCCGACATCGCGACCGGCGAGGCCGCGACGTTCGCGGCCGCTCACCGCGACACCAAGCAGATGTACGAGGAGTGGAAGCAGCTCGCGTCGTTCTCGGGTTCGCCGCAGATCTACACGGACTACCTCGCCGTCGCGGAGAACCCGGCGTAGCCGTGCCGGCAGGTGAGGCGGTCGATCCCGTCGCACCTGGGCCGCCTGGCACCTTCACACGCAGCGTTCGAAGCTCATCTCGCGGGCTGTAGATAGCCCGTGTCGCCGAAGTCGTCGTCTTCCGGTGGTTCGGGCTCGGCGAGTCGCGTTCGCAACTGGTTCAGTCGGCGTTCCCCTTCGGCGGCGAGACGTTCGCGCTCCTCTTCCGGCATCTCCTTGAACCGTTGTGCCGCCTCCCTGACCCCAGGCGTGAGAGCTTGGTCGAAGAGCGGGCTCGCGACGGCTTCCCGCAGACCGCGGCGGCCCGCCAGCACGTCGTCCACGAGCTTGCCGAAGGCCGGGTCTGGCGAGCGGTCTCGAAGGATCGCCAGCGAGTCCCGGAGAACTCGGGAGCGGGCCGCGTCTCCGCGGGCGATGTCGAGAAGCGGCTCCGGTGAGGGCTTGGTCATCTCAGGCTCCGGGGTGGTCGTAGGCGCCCTTGGGCAGCGGGTGGTCCTTCATGTCGTGCAGCAGGCTGAGATAGCCGGCGATCGTGCCGGTGACGCCGGTGCAGATCGTCCAGGCCAGGCCGTGGGCCTTGCAGATGTCGCCCCACACGGAAATCGCCTTGGCCGCGGTGGCGACCATCGCCGCCCCGCCCGCGACGGCGCCGACAACCGTCCAGGACGAGGCGGCGGTGGCTGCGGCCTCGATCGCCCAGGCGATCACCAGGTCGAGCAGCAGCTCCAGCGAGCTGACGATCGTCTTCGCCACGCCCCAGACGCCGAACGCGGCCTGTTCGAACTGGTGGCCGGTGCTGTTCAGCGCGTTGATCTGCGCGCGGAGAGCGGCCGGCAACTGGTCGAAATAGGCATGGGCGGCGGTGGCGGCGTTACCTTCCCAAGCCTTGAACATCGTGTCGGAGCCACCTGTCACAGCAGCCGCGAAGGTCTCGTTGAACTTGCCCAGGTTCTTCAACGCGCTTCCGGCTCGGGCCACGGCTTCCCAGTCACCGGCGATCTCCTCGGCGATCCACTCCGCGGGGTTCACCCCGAACAGCGCGTCACAACCGACGAGAACCCAGTGGCCGAGGCTGAAGTAGTCCGGGAAGGAGAGGATCTTGTCGAACGTCTCCGGGATCATCTGTTCGCTGGTGGGCGCCACCAGCGCCGACGACGGTGTGGTCACGCGGGTACCTCCCGGTCACTAGGCGGGATAGGTGGCGTCGAGTCGCCGCTCTTCGCGGTCGTCGGTGGCGCGGTACATCCGAGCGGAATTGTGGAGTTCCTGAGCGGACTTCGCGACGACGTCAGCCAGACGGTCGAGGGAGGCGGAGACCGCGGCCTTCGTCTCGTTGTTGGCGTTGGCGATGTTGGCGAACATGCGCGCATCGCCGTAGTCGTAGGACAGATGTTTGTGGAGATAGCCCTTCGCGGCTGTCACGTCGGCGACGAGTCCTTCGAGGACGGTCGCGAAGCTGTCGATGCTCACCGGATCAGTCTTGAACGACATCGCACCCCACCTGCCTTGACCTGACGGTGTTCAGTTGATCACGTAAGGTAACCGAGCCGCGCACAACCCGCTCGGCGACCGAGCGAGAAGAGGTGGACGTGGCAGGTGCTCACCGGTGGGGGCTTCTGTTCCGCACTCTGTGGATCGCCGTGTTCACGCCGATCCTCATCGGGCTGCTCGTGGGCGGGATCTTCGGCCACTGGGTCTTCCTGCTGGTGTTCCTGCTCTGGCTCGGCGCGCTGGCCTGTGTGCTGAGGGCCGAAGCGCTCAACGCCCGAGCCCGATCCCAGGCGACTCCCGGTCCCGGGCTGCTCGGCGCACGGGCCGGATGGGGACTGCTCGCCCTGGTGCTGATCTTCGGCAGCGCCGGGTTGGTTCGAGCGGTCGTCGGCTAGCAGCCGAGAAGAAGGGCGCAAGCCGTTCGGCTAGGGCGTGCCGGCGGCGATGTCCTGCACGACCGCGCAAGCGCTCGGCACCGGATCCAGCTCGTTGACGTGCCCGGCCAACCGGCAGAGCAGCGCCTTGAACGTCGAGCGGTCGTCGGCGGGCAGGCTGGACAGGACGTGGGCCTCGGCGTGCGCCAGGCGCTGGTCCAGCTCAAGAAGCCGGGCCCGCCCCTCGGGAGTCGCCACGACCAGGCGGGTGCGGCGGTCGGTGGGGGCCGGACGGCGCTCGACCAGGGAGGCGCGTTCCAGGTCGTCCAGCAGGTAGGTCATGACCGTGCGGTCTATGCCCAGCTGCTGACACAGGGCGGACTGGCTTTCCGGCTGGTCGCGGACCGACGCGGTGAGGATCTGGTAGCCGCGGTGGCCGCCGGGGAGGTCGCCCACGGCGGCGTTGGTGGCCTTGACGTAGGCGCGGAAGACCACGCCCAGGGTCCAGCCGAAGTCGTCCGACAGAGCCGTCACCCGGCCAATGATAGCCACCACAGAACGTCTGTTGAGCAGAACATCTGCGTGGCATACTTTCGGCATGACAGATTATGGCCACCCGGTCGAGTTCGGGGTGTTCCTGGCGCCGACGGCCGAACGGTTCGAGAGCACGCTTCGGCTGGCGAAGGCCGCTGACGTGCTGGGGCTGGAGTTCGTGAGCATCCAGGACCACCCCTACAACGCGACGCACCTCGACACGTGGACGTCGTTGGCGGTCATCGCTGCCAGCACGACCAACGTCCGGGTGTTTCCCAACGTGGCCAACCTGCCGTTGCGGCCGCCTGCCGTGCTGGCGCGCGCTGTGGCGAGTTTGGACGTCATCACGGGTGGGCGGGTCGAGCTGGGGCTCGGGGCCGGGGCGTTCTGGGACGCCATCGTGGCCATGGGCGGGCCGAGCAGGACGCCTGCCGAGTCGGTGAAAGCCCTGGAGGAGGCCATCGCGGTCATCCGGGCGTTGTGGACGCCTGGCCGCGGAGCGCGGATCGAGGGTGAGCACTACTCGCTCGGCGGGGCGCGACCCGGGCCGTTTCCGGCGCACAACGTCGGGATTTGGCTTGGGGCGTACAAGAAGCGGATGTTGCAGCTCACCGGGCGTGCCGCCGACGGGTGGTTGCCGTCGAGCCCCTACGCGCCGCCGGAGCAGCTCGGGGCGATGAACGCGATCATCGACGACGCGGCGCTCGAGTCGGGACGAGCGCCCGCGGACGTCAAGCGGCTCTACAACATCTCGCCCGGCTTCACGGCCGAGCAGCTCGCCGGGCTGGCGCTCGAGCACGGCATCAGCGGGTTCATCCTCATGGTCGAGACCGAGGACGAGCTGCGGGCGTTCGCGGAGGAGGTCGCGCCGGCCGTGCGGGAGCTCGTGCGGAAGGAGCGGGAGGCGCTCCCAAAAGCGCTGGGCGTGACGCCCACGCCTGACGACGGGAAGCGGCTCTCCGCGGAGACCTTGTGGGACGAGTCGAAGCGCCCGCGCGGTCCGAAGCCGGAGAAGAGCGCTGTCTACACGGCGGCCGGGCGGGCGCACAGCCGGCAGCTCGTCGGTGTGCACAACCACCTGCGCGAGGAGCTGACGAAGATCCGCGACGTCGTCCGGCAGGTCGCGGACGGCATCACGGACATCGGTGACGCGCGGGACGAGATCAACGCGATGACCATGCGCCAGAACAACTGGACGATGGGCGCCTACTGCGAGACCTACTGCCGGCTCGTCACCATCCACCACACGCTGGAGGACCGCAGCCTCTACCCGCAGCTGCGGCAGGGGGACGCGCGGCTCGGGCCCGTGCTCGACCGGCTCACCGAGGAGCACCAGGTGATCCACGAGGTGCTCGAACGGCTGGACGCCGCGCTGGTCAGCACGGTCGCCGAGCCGAAGCGGATCGCGGAGGTGGCGGAGGCCGTCGACCTGCTCACCGACACGCTGCTGTCGCACCTGTCCTACGAGGAACGCGAGCTGGTCGAACCGATGGCGCGCATTCCGTACCACTACTGAGTGCACCTTGGCGTGTGCGGTGGAGCGCGGAGCGCCTCTGCCAACAGACTGGGGCTCGTGGACACCAGGAAGCGAGTCGATCCAGTGCGGCGCGGTCGCACGATCCTGGGTGCGTCGCTGCTGCTCACGGCTGCCATAGCCGCCACACGGGCGGTCGTCGGGCTCGTCACCTCGAACGAGGCCGAGCAGGCCATCCGGGCGCAGAAGGGCCACGACATCACGGTCGCGCTGCACCAGGGGCTGACGTACACGTGGCTCGCGTTCGCGGTGCTGACGGCGATCGCCGCGCTTCCGTTGCTGCTCAACGGGAACGGCCGGACGTTCGCGGCCGGGGTGACCTACGCGCTCGGGATGCTGTTGCTGTTGCTCGGTATCGGCGTGCCCGCGCCGGTCTCGCCGGTCAGGACGCTGACGTGGTTCGCGTGCGGGGCGATCCTGCTGTCGGCCTGTTTCGTGATGCTGACGTCCGGACCAGTTCCGCAGCAACAGCAGCAACAGCAACAGCGGCGGAGAGGTGCTCCGAGCCGGCCGAGACCGGCCCGGAGCAGGTACCGCTAGCCGGTCACCGTGCAGGTGGCGGTCGCGGTCTTCGCCGGGTTGCTCTCCGACACCGCGGTCAGCGTCACCTTGGACATGACCTGCCCACTGCCCCGCAACGCGTGCACCGGCACGTCGACGCGGGCGCCGAACTTGGCCGTGGCCAACGCGTTCGGCACGGACACCGACCACCCGTTGGAAGCCGTCGCCGTCACGCGGTAGACGTCGCCGTCGAGGTACTGGTCGACGGGCTCCGGGTGCTGCGAGCCGGGGGTGGCGGCGCGGCCGGTGTTGGTCAGCGGGAAGCGGCACGTCGCCACGCCGTCCGAACCGGCACGGGCGGCGGTGGGCGTGACGCGCACGCCGCGCTGCTGCGGGCCGGCGCCGTCCAGCGAGCGGACCGCGACCGTGTACGACAGGACGCCGCGCGAGTCGCGTTGCAGGTCCAGCACGTAGAAGTGCAGGCGGTTGGCCTGGTCGACGAACTCGAACTCGCTGCCGGAGCCGGTGCCCGCGTGGAACAGGGCGTCGGACAGCTGGCGGTAGTCGCCGATCGTGATCGGGACCCTGGTGCCGTCGGGCAGGACGTAGTCGGTCATGCCGATGTCCTGCGGGTTGGCGTCGATCACCCACGTGAACGGCGCCGCGTCGGCGTTCTTCGTCTTGGCCAGCAGCACGCCCGAGTCCGGGGTGAACGAGTCGGCGCCCATGCGGTCGACGACTTCGAGCGTGTAGTTGTTGTAGCCGCCGCCGTCGCAGAACGGGTTCGTCGAGACGTTGCACGACGGCGTCTTGTCGCCGGTGCCCAGCGCGAGGTTGATGCCCGTCAGGCCGGACGTGCCGGGGTTGACCTCGCGGGCGGTGATCTTCGCGATGACCGTGCCGGACCCGGCCAGCGCCTCGCGCGAGAGCCGCAGGACGTTCTGCTCGTCCACGATCCCGAGCTTGATCCGGTTGCGGAACGTCTGCTGCGCGCCGAGCGACGCGCCGCCGGTCGCCGGGATCGTCCACCGCGAGTGCGGGCCGCCGGGGCCGTTGAACGAGCCGCGCGACAGCATGTCCCACGGGCCGCTGTAGTCACGGCGCGGTGGGCTGCCGTACGGGTTGTTGTAGTTGTCGCCGATGCCGAGGATGTGGCTCAGCTCGTGCGCGTACACGCCCTGGCCCGAGCTCTCGGCCTGGGTGGACGAGCCGCCGCCCGCGTTCGGCCAGATCGCCGAGCCCGCCGCCCACGACGTCCAGTCGACGTAGCGCGTGGCCGACCAGTTCGGCAGGGCCGGGTCCGGCGGACCGAAGTCGTCGGTCACGTCCTCCTTGGCCCGGAACTTCATCATCCCGAACTCCTGCCAGGTGCCGGACTCGTCCTGGCCCGCCGACAGGTAGTAGGTGAAGTCGAAGCCCGCCGGCACGTCCGCGCCGACGGCCGCGACCCAGGCCGCACGGCCGTCGGTGCGGATGTTGCGGTTGCAGTTGTCACCGGCCGGACATCCGGTGCCGCCCTGGAACTCCATGGCGTACTCGTGGTCCTTGCCCGGCATCGTGTACGGGCCGAACGCCTTCAGGTCGACGCCGTAGCGCCCGCCGGAGGTCTCCATCCAGTACTCGTGCACGGTGTGGCCGCGGTTCAGGGTGCCCGGCTTGTTGAGGAAGTCCTGGTAGAACTGCCCGACCTGCGCCCGCGGGACGTTGCTCGCCTCGGTGCTCGGGTTGCCGAACACCGTGGAGTTGCCGGGCTGCGTCACGACGAACGGCTGGTTCGGGTAGTCCAGCAGGACCAGCGCGCCCTTGAAGGTGCGCACCGAGCCCTTGACCGACGGGTCGGCCCAGTTGGTGCCGGGGATCTTCTTGTAGTCCTTCTCCCACGTCATGTGGTCGGGGTTGACCCAGTTCTGCGGGTCGATCGGGCCGGGGAAACCGTTCTGCGCGAAGACGCGCGCGGTCTCACCCGACTGCTGCCACGGCTGTTGCTGGGGCCAGTGGTCGTACTGCCAGTGGTTCGACGGCTGCTGGTCGGGGGAAGGGGCGGCGGCGGAGTTGCCGGCGGTGACCATCGCGACCGAGAGGAACGCGGTGATCAGCAGGGCAGGGCGCCGGTGTCTGCGGTCCATCCCACCACCGTGGTGCAGGACGGCCCCCGTGAACCACCGCCGATCGTCTGCTGCTCAACGGGATTCGGGCAGCTGGACGAACACGGACGCGCCGCGCGGCCTGGGCACGAACCGCACCGTGCCGCCGTGCACCCGCACGACGTCCGCGACGATCGCCAGTCCCAGGCCGGATCCGGGCAGGCGGCGGGCGTCGGGCGCGCGCCAGAACCGTTCGAACGCCGACCGCCGGTGCTCGAACGGGAGTCCGGGACCCTCGTCGCTGACGGTCAGCCAGCCCGGCCGGGAGCGGACGGTGATCGTGGAGCTGGCCGGGGAGAACTTCACGGCGTTGTCGAGCAGGTTGAGCACGCTGCGTTCCAACGCGCCCGCGTCGCCCGTGACCGACCAGCCGGCGTGGTCGACGTCGAAGACGTGGTCGTGGGCACGGCTGCGGGCTCGTTTGACGGCCCGGTCGATGACGGCGGGCACGTCGACGGGGTCCTGCGCCAGCTCGCGGTCGTCGCGGGCGAGCACGACGAGCTCGGTGACGAGGTCGCTGAACTCCTGGCTCTGGGCCTGGAGGCGGTCGAGGACCTCGCCGCGCTGGGGCAGCGGACGGCCGGTGCGCTCGCTGCGGACCAGCAGGTCGATGTTGGTGCGCAACGAGGTCAACGGTGTGCGCAGCTCGTGCGCGGCGTCGTTGACCAGGTCTCGCTGACGGCGTCGCGACTCGGCCAGCGCCGCCGTCATCGACGTGAACGCACGGCCCAGGCGCCCCACCTCGTCCCGGCCGGAGACCGTCACCGGCGTGGTGAGGTCCTCGGTGCGGGCGATGTGCTCGGCGGTCTCGGTGAGGTGTTCCATCGGGGCCAGCGCCCGGCGCGTCAGCCACAGGCCTCCCGCGGCGACGACCACCGCGCCCAGGACCGCCACGCCCACCAGGACACCGGCAAGGGTGGCCAGGGTGGTGTCGATCTCGGCGGTACTGCGGCTGAGGATCAGGACCTCGCCGTTCTCCAGCGGTTGCAGCAGGACCCGCGCCTCGGCACCGGACTCCGTCACGCCGTTGCGGAAGGCCGGCGTCGTCACGAAGTCGTCGGCCGACGTGACGACGGGGTCGACGCCGGGTGGCGCGCAGCTGCGGCCGTCGAGGCCCAGCGTCTGGATGCCCTGCAGGACCTGGCGAAGGCCCTCCGCCGGGAAGCTCGCGTCGCACCGGATCTTGATTCGCGGCGGCGGAAGGCTCGCCTGCAACGACTTGTCGAGCTGCGAGCGCAGGTTGTGCTCGGTCGCGAGCCAGGTCACGACGCTGATGCCCGCGATCGCGACCGCCACGACGAACGCGGTGATCAACGCGAGCTTGCTGCGCAACAGGACCGGGCGCGTCACGGCGACTCGCGCAGGATGAAACCCATGCCCCGCACGGTGTGCAGCAGGCGCGACCGGCCGCCCGCCTCGGTCTTGCGGCGCAGGTAGCCGATGTACACCTCGAGCAGGTTCGTACCGGGGTCCTTGCCCCACACCGCGTGCTTGAGGTGGTTCTTGGTCAGCAACCGGTCCGGGTCGCCCAGGAACACGGCCAGCAGGTCGAACTCGGTCGGCGTGAGGTCGAGCCGCTCGCCGTCCCGCACGACCTCGCGCGCGTCCGGGTCCATCCGCAGGTCGGCGAACTCCAGGAGCCGCGGCACCGGGCGGTTGCGGTTCTGCTTGAGCAGCGCGCGGACGCGAGCCAGCAGCTCCTCCAGCGCGAACGGTTTGACCAGGTAGTCGTCGGCGCCGGCGTCCAGGCCGGTGACCCGGTCGCCCAGGGCGTCGCGGGCGGTGAGCATCAGCACGGGCAGGCGCTCCCCCGCCGCACGCAGCCGCCGGCACGCCTCCGAACCGTCGAGAACGGGCATCATCAGGTCGAGAATGGCCAGGTCAGCACCGGTGAGCCTGGTCAGGGCCTCGGCACCGTCCGCGGCTGTGGTGACCTCGTAGCCCTCGAACTCGAGACTGCGCCGCAGACTGTCCCGCACGTCCGGGTCGTCGTCCACCACGAGCAGTCTCATGGCGATGACGGTAGAACCGGTGCCTGTGAGCCAGCTGTGCATCGCCGCTCTCACGAATCTCTCAGCGCCGGCCAAGGACGTTCTCACGACGGCGTCAGCACGCTCGGTTGCACAACGGTCACTTCGGTGTCCACAGTGGAACGGAGAGCTCATGGCGGTGATCACCGCGCAGGCCACGGGAACAGTCGACATCATGATCCCCGTCTACAACGAGGAACGCGCCCTGCCCGGCTGCGTCGAGGTGCTGCACGAGTTCCTGAGCGAGCAGTTCCCGTTCGACTGGTCGATCGTCGTCGTCGACAACGCCAGCACCGACCGGACGCTGGAAGTCGCCGGGGACCTCGCGAAGAAGTACGAACGGGTGCGCGTGCACCACCTCGACCGCAAGGGCCGCGGGCTGGCGCTGCGGGAGTCGTGGGGCTCCAGCGAGGCCGCGGTCGTCGTCTACATGGACGTCGACCTCTCCACCGGCCTCGACGGGCTGCTGCCGCTGGTCGCGCCGCTGCTCAACGGGCACTCGGACCTCGCGATCGGGTCGCGGCTCGCACCGGGCTCGCGGACGGTGCGCGGACCGCGCCGGGAAATCGTCTCGCGCGCCTACAACGCGTTGATCCGGCTCACGCACGGCGCGAAGTTCAGCGACGCCCAGTGCGGCTTCAAGGCCGCCCGCACCGACGTCATCCGGCCGTTGCTCGGGCAGGCTCGTGACGAGGCGTGGTTCTTCGACACCGAGCTCCTGCTGCTGGCCGAGCACAACGGCCTGCGGGTGCACGAGGTGCCGGTGGACTGGATCGAGGACGTCGACAGCCGGGTCGACGTCGTCGGCACCGCGATCGACGACGTCAAGGGGCTGGTCCGGGTGGCGAGAGCGAAGGCCAACGGCACCGCGCGGGTCTCCGGCCTGCCGCGGCGGCCGGAACCGAAGGCGATCCACCCCGACGCCGTGCTGAGCCGCAGCGAGGGCGGGCTGTCGTGGCAGGTGCTGTCGTTCGCGGTGATCGGTGTGATCTCCACGCTCGCGAACCTGGCCCTGTACGGGGTGTTCCGGCTGTGGTGGTCGGTGCTGGCGGCCAACCTGGTGGCGCTGGTGATCACGACCCTGTTCAACACGGAGGCCAACCGCCGCTTCACCTTCACGGCCCGCAACACCACCCGCGGCAAGACGCACCTGCAAGGGTTCGTGGTGTTCGGTCTCTACTACGCGTTCACCTCGGCCGCGTTGCTCGTGCTGCACGCGGTCTCCCCCGACCCGCCCCGCACGCTGGAACTGGTGGTGCTGCTGGGTTCTTCCGCCCTGGGCACGGTGGGGCGGTTCTTCCTGCTGCGGAGCTGGGTGTTCCGCCGCGCCGAACGAAAGGACCCCGCATGACCGCCACTGCCGAAGTGGCCGCTCCGGCCGGACGACCGGCCGGAGCACAGCAGTCCCGTTGGCACGTCTGGGTTCTCGTCGCGATCTGCGTCCTCGCCGGCGCGCTGTACACGTGGGCGATCGGCGCCGGGCAGATCGGCAACTCGTACTACTCGGCCGCCGCGAAGTCGATGTCGACGTCGTTCACCAACTTCCTGTTCGGCTCGTTCGACCCGGCCGGCGTCGTGACGGTCGACAAGCCGCCGATGGCGTTGTGGCCGCAGGCGGTCGCGGTGTGGATCTTCGGTTTCCACGGCTGGGTCGTGCTGCTGCCGCAGGTCGTCGAGGGTGTCGCGGCGGTGTTCCTGCTGCACCGCACCGTCCGGTTGTGGGCGGACGAGAACGTGGCGCTGCTCGCGGCGTTGATCTTCGCCCTGACCCCGATCACGGTGGCGATCAACCGCGACAACAACCCCGACACGTTGCTGGTGCTGCTGCTGGTCGCGGCCGCCTACGCCCTCACGCGGTCGGTCAGGTCCGCGGAGAGCAGGCCGCGGACGAAGTGGCTGCTGTGGTGCGCCTTCTTCGTCGGCTGCGGGTTCCTGACCAAGATGCTGCAGGCGTGGATCGTGGTGCCCGGCTTCGCCCTCGCCTACCTGATGGGGTCGTCGGCGCCGGTCAAGCGGCGGGTCCTCGACCTGCTCGCCGCCGGCGGGGTGCTGGTCGCGTCGTCGTTCTGGTGGGTGGCGCTGCACGCGTTCTGGCCGGGCTCCAAGCCGTACATCGGGGGCAGCACGGACGGCGGCGCGTGGGACCTGATCATCGGCTACAACGGGCTCGGCCGGGTGTTCGGCGGGAGCGGCAACCTCGGTGGCGGGTCGATGGGCCGGATGCCACCCGGCCAGGTTCCTGGTGGGCAAGTTCCAGGCGGGCAGATGCCTTCGGGACAGCTGCCGGGCGGGATGGAGTTCGGCGGCGGGCCCGGCGGTGGCGCGATGTTCGGCGGTCAGCCCGGTGCCACGCGCATGTTCGACGCCGCTGTCGGCGGGCAGATCTCGTGGCTGCTGCCGTTGTGCCTGATCGTGCTGGTCGCCGTCTCGGTCGCGGGCGTGCTGCGGTGGCGCCGCGGGGTGCCCGGCGATGCCGCCGAGCGCGCGGGCTGGTTCCTGTGGGGCAGCTGGCTGCTGGTCACGGCGGTGGTGTTCAGCTTCGCCCAGGGCATCTTCCACCCGTACTACACGACGATGCTCGCCCCGGCGGTCGCGGCGATCAGCGCGGCCGGGCTGGTGATGTTCTGGCGTGCCAGGAGCTTCGTGCGGTTCCTGCTGCCGTTGTCGGTGGCGGTCACGGCGGTGTGGGCGTACGTCGTGGTCTCCCGCGACACGGCGTTCCACGGCTGGACGCGGTGGGTGGTGCTCGGGGTCGCGGCGGTGGCGATCGTC
>NZ_DASVFL010000208.1:0-85609 GCF_036380075.1 Lentzea sp.
CGTGGCCGGGTTCCGCGCGTTCGTGATGGCGCAGCCGGAGACGCGGTCGATCTTCCACGTGTCCGGGCAGGCGGACTTCCTGATCCACATCGCGGTGGCGGACTCCACGCACCTGCAGGCGTTCCTGATGGACAAGATCGCTTCGCGGACGGAGGTGCGGAACCTGACCTCGTCGGTGGTTCTGGAGCGGGTGGAGACGCGCGCTCTGACGCCGCCTTCCGGTCTGCGGCCCACGCACCGACGGCGGAAGGCCTAGCGGCGGCGGGTCAGCGCGTCGAGGTCGAACGCCAGCGGGGCAGGCCGAGTCAGCCGCACTTCGCCCACACCGTCCTCCACGAGCTTGTAGACGCCGTCCACGAGCTCGAACGCGGTCAGACTGATCAAATCTCCGAGCTCCACCAACCAGTAGTGCGCGATTCCCGCTTTGGCGTACTGCGTGGGCTTGGTGACGCGATCAGCACGCTCGGAGCCGGGCGACACGATCTCCACCGCGAGGACCACGTCTGCCGCGTCGAAGCGCTTGGGGTCGCGATCTGCTGCCTCTGACGTGACCACGACGATGTCCGGCTTGCGCACGGTTGGCCGGTTCGAGCTGTCGATCACCACATCGACGTCGGCATAGACCTCGAAGTCGCCCTGAAGCTGTTCGTCCAGCCAGTAGGCCAGCCGATTCTGGGCTTTCTGGTGCGGGGGTACAGCAGCGGCGACCACGTGCAGGACTCCATCCACGAGCTCGAGGTTCTTGTCCTCTGGCATCGCGTCCCACTCGTCCAAGGTCACCAGGTGCTCCGGCCAGGCTTGCGCGGCCAAGGCGCTCACCATCCCTCTGCTTCGAGCTCGACTACCAGACGAGTGTAGGCATCGGCTCGCCGTCCAGGAACGTTGATCACCTGAGCAGGTGCTTCGAACGTTTAATCGAACTCATGCACCACCGGGTGAAGACTTGATCACCCGGATCAACCCCTCCTGCACCACGGTCGCCACCAACTGCCCGTCCCGCGTGAAGAACCGCCCGGTGGCCAGCCCGCGGTTCCCGGAGGCGGAAGGCGACGAGGTGTCGTACAACAACCACTCGTCAGCCCGGAAAGCCCGGTGGAACCACATCGCGTGGTCCAGCGAAGCCCCGAGAACCTTGTCCAGCCCCCAATAAACCCCGTGCCGGGCCAGAACCCCGTCCAGCAGGGTCATGTCCGACGCGTAGGTCATCACGCACAACTGCAGCATCGGGTCGTCGGGCAGCTTGCCGTCCGCCTTCATCCACACCTGGGAGGCAGCCGCGCCCGGACCGTCCTCACGCGACTCCCACGGCGGCTCGGTCACGTACCGGACGTCGATCGGCCTCGGGAACTTCCGGTTCACCAGCGGGTAGGACGCGGCGGACTCGCTCCACGTCGGCAACGTCTCGGGGTCCGGCACCGCGGGCATCTCCGAGGAGTGCTCGACGCCCTGCTCCTCCACCTGGAACGAGGCGGAGAGCGAGAAGATCGCCTTGCCGTGCTGCACGGCCACGACGCGGCGGGTGGTGAACGAGCGGCCGTCGCGGATGCGGTCCACCTCGTACACGATCGGCACGCGCGGGTCGCCGGGGCGGATGAAGTACGAGTGCAGCGAGTGCACGCGGCGTTCCACCGGGACGGTGCGGCCCGCGGCCACCAGGGCCTGGCCCGCCACCTGGCCGCCGAACACGCGCACCGGCGACTCGGCCGGGGAGACGCCGCGGAAGATGTTCTCCTCGATGCGTTCCAGGTCGAGCAACGCGACCAGATCGTCCACTGCGGATTGTCCGCTCACACCGGACGGGTGCGAAGCGGCGGCACGGGCGGCCTCAGTCACGGCAGAACTCTCCTAGCGGCACGGCATCGGCCCCGCGCCCTCACGACCAGTATGAGGGGACGGGGCCGATGACATCGACCTCAGGGGTTGAGAGCCGAACCACTACGCGTGGTCGTCCTCGCCCAGGCGGTGCACGCGGATGAGGTTCGTCGAGCCGATGGTGCCGGGGGGCGAGCCGGCGACGACGACCATCAGGTCGCCCGCCTGGTAGCGGCCGATCTCCAGCATGGCCACGTCGACCTGGCGGACCATCTCGTCGGTGGACTCCACCTTCGGGACGATGAACGTCTCGGTGCCCCACGTCAGCGACAGCTGCGAGCGCACCGACGGCTCCGGCGTGAACGCCAGCAGCGGCAGGTGCGTGTGCAGGCGGGCCAGGCGGCGGACCGTGTCGCCGGACTGCGTGAACGCGACCAGCGCCTTCGCGTTCAGGCGCTCGCCGATGTCGCGGGCCGCGTACGAGATCACGCCGCGCTTGGTGCGCGGGACGTGGGTCAGCGGCGGCACGACGACCGACTCGGTCTCGACGGCCTCGATGATGCGACCCATGGTCTGCACGGACTCGATGGCGTAGCGGCCGACCGAGGTCTCGCCCGAGAGCATCAGGGCGTCCGCGCCGTCCAGCACCGCGTTCGCGACGTCGGACGTCTCGGCGCGGGTCGGGCGGGAGTTCGTGATCATCGAGTCGAGCATCTGGGTCGCGACGATGACCGGCTTGGCGTTCTCGCGGGCGATCTGGATCGCGCGCTTCTGCACCAGCGGCACGTGCTCGAGCGGCAGCTCGACGCCCAGGTCACCGCGGGCGACCATGACGCCGTCGAAGGCGAGGACGATGGCCTCGAGGTTGTCCACGGCCTCCGGCTTCTCGATCTTCGCGATCACCGGGAGGCGCTTGCTGCCCGAGCGGTCCATGACCTGGTGGACCAGGTCGATGTCGGCGGGCGAGCGGACGAACGACAGTGCGATGAAGTCCACGCCCAGCGAGAGCGCGAACTCCAGGTCCTCGATGTCCTTCTCCGACAGCGCCGGCACGGAGACGTCCATGCCGGGCAGCGAGAGGCCCTTGTTGTTGCTGACCGGTCCACCCTCGGTGACCTCGCAGACGACGTCGGAACCCTCGACGTCGACGACCACGAGGCCGACCTTGCCGTCGTCGACGAGCAGGCGGTCGCCGACCTTGGCGTCCTTCGCGAGCTCCTTGTACGTCGTCGACACGCGGTCGTGCGTGCCCTCGACGTCCTCGACGGTGACGCGGACCACGTCGCCGGTGTTCCAGTCGACCGGACCCGCGGCGAAACGGCCGAGGCGGATCTTGGGGCCCTGGAGGTCGGCGAGGATGCCCACGGCGCGGCCGGACTCGTCGGCTGCGGCGCGAACCATGTCGTAGACCTGCTTGTGGTCGGCATGGCTGCCGTGGCTGAAGTTCATCCTGGCCACGTCCATACCGGCCGCTACCAGGTCACGGACCTTTTCGGGCGTGCCAGTGGCGGGACCGAGCGTACAGACGATCTTTGCGCGTCGACTCACGTGTAGAGAGAGTAGACCTGGTTCCTGGACCGATCCCGAACTACCCATCGGTAATGTTTTGACGATGGGACGAGTATTTCCGTTCGTGATCGCGGCGTCGCTCAGCGTCGTCGTGCTGTTCACCCCCGAGTCAGGTGTGCCGAGCTCGCCACCTGGCACGGACAAGGTGGTGCACACCGCGTTGTTCGCGTTGCTCGCCCTCACCGGTCTCTACGCGAGGATTCGTCACATCCTCCTGGCGCTGGTCGTCTACGCGGGCGTCTCGGAGCTCCTGCAGCACCTGATCACGCCTCTGCACCGCAGCGGGGACGTGCTCGACGCCCTGGTGGACGTGCTCGGCATCGGCCTGGGCTGGGCTATCGCCGCGGCTGTTCGCTCACGCCGACGTGGTCAGCGCACCACGCGTTGAAGTCCCGCAACTGCCGCCACGACCTGCGCACCCGCTCCAGACACTCCGGCTCGTGCAGCGCGTCGTCGGGCTCCCAGACCTTGCGCACGTAGATCGACCGGTGCTTGAGCAGGTCGAGGTGCGGGTGGTCGTCGTCGAACCCGCGCGGCTTCGACTTCATCACGTCGCCGGCGAGCGTCCAGCCCTGCTTGACCAGCTTGTCCACGATCTTGCGCAGCAGCACGCCGTGCGCGCCGACCGAGGCCCGGTAACGGGCCAGCTGGTCGGACTGCATGTGGAACGAGCCGCCGCCGGTCATCAGGCCCTCGGGGCTGAGCTGCACGTAGTAGGCGCCGCCACCGCGGCCCTTCTCGATGACCGCGCCGCAGTGGTCTTTGTACGGTGTCTTGTCCTTGGCGAACCGCACGTCGCGGTACGGGCGGAACACCTTGCCCTCGCCGAACTCCTTCTCCAGCGCGAGGAGCAGGGCCTCCATCGGCGCCCGCACGTCGCGCAGGTAGGTCTCCTTGTTGTCGTCCCAGTACGCCTTCGTGTTGTCGAGCACCAGGCCGTCGTAGAAGTCGATGGCGTACTCGCCAAAACCGCTGAACGTCACCGAGTCAGCCTAGGCCGACCGCCCGAACGCGTGAAAATTCGTTTGAGGACACACAACCGGGGCCATAATCCGGTGAATGCCACGCCGTATCAACGCGCTCGCGACCTGGCTCCTCCAACTCGGGCCGGACGAGGTGGCCACGGTCCTCACGCACCGCCGCGACGTGGCGGACCGCTTCATCCGGACGGTGAAGGACCTCGCGACCCAGCTCACCGACCCCGACTCCGTGCGCGCCGCCGAGGACACGCTCGACCAGGGCGCGCTCGACGTGCTCGCCGTGGTCGTCGCGCAGGGCAACGCCGGCACCATCGACACGGTCTGCACCGAGCTGCACTGCACGGTCGATGACTTCGAACGGGCCTTCGGGCAGCTCAAGGACCGCGCGCTGGCGTGGCCGGACGGGCCGCGGCTGGTCGCGGTGAACTCGGTGCGCGCGAGCGGGACGCACGGCCGGCTGACGGCGCGGCCACGGCCGCCGCGCAGGCGCAAGGCGCTGGAGATCTCCCCCGTCGTGCCCGCCATGTCCACTGTGGACGGAGTGGCGCGGTTGCTCGCCCACTGCGAACAGGACGTCTTCGACGCCCGCGGCACCGGCGGCGTGGCGACCCTGGAGATCCGGCGGGCGGCCAAGGCGCTGAGGGTCGCGGACGGGGTGCTGCGGTTGTGGCTGGAACTGGCCGCCGAGGCCCAGCTGCTGGGCGTGGACCGGTCGCGGCTCTTACCCACCGCGCGGGGCGACGCCTGGCTCGGCTCGCAGCCCGGTGCGCGGCTCGCGGCGCTGGCCCGCGCCTGGCGGCGGATGGACTGGCGGCCGGAGCCCGACCAGGCGCGGGCGGCGTTGCGCGACTACCCCGGTGCCGCCGGGCTGGCGTTGCGGCGCGGCGCGCTGGAGCGGTTCTCCGCCGAGGAGGCCTTCGCCGACCTGGGAGAACTGGTCGACGACCTGGTCTGGGAACGGCCGGCGGTGCACGACCCGCGGGCGACGGCGGCGGTGATCGGCGAGATGGAGTCGCTCGGCCTGGTGGCGGGCGGCGCGCTGACGCGGCTGGGCGTCGCGGTGCTGCGGGACGGGGACGTCGAGGCCGCGGCCACCGAGCTGATGCCCGCGGCGACGGAGAAGGCCGCGTTCCAGACGGACATGACGGCCGTGGTGAACGGGCTGCCGTCGCCGGAGCTGAGCGCGACGCTGAACCTGGTGGCGGACCTGGAGGACAACGACGCGGCGCGGGTGTGGCGGATGTCGGCCGGGTCGGTGCGGCGGGCGCTGGACACCGGGTTGTCCGCGGACGCGGTGCTCGCGGAGCTGGCGGCGGTGTCGGAGGCGCCGTTGCCGCAGGCGGTCGAGTACCAGGTGCGGGACGTGGCGCGGCGGCACGGGCACCTGACGGTCACGGACGTGAAGAGCTGCGTGCGGGCCGCAGACTCCGTGCTGCTGCAGGAGATCTCGAAGTCGAAGCGCCTCGCGTCGTTGAAGCTGCGGTTCCTCGCGCCGACGGTGCTCGCCTCGGACCGGCCGATGGCGGAGACGCTGGAGGCGTTGCGGCGGGCCGGGTACGCGCCGACCGCGGTGGACGGCGGCGACCAGTCCATTGTGGAACGGATCGAGAGGCTGCGGGCGCCCGCCCGCGGCGAACGCCGGCCTGACCGCTGGTGGCGCACGGAACTGGACGACCTGGAGCTGGCCCAGCTCGCGATCCGGCTAGTGGAGCAGGAACGGCCGAGCGTCGGGCGCGGGACGCCGCGGGCAGGGGCTGCGCGGATGTTGCGCGACCAGAACGTCTTCCTGCGCGACGAGGAGGTCGTGCTGCTGGCGTCGGCGCTGGTGGACGGCAGCAGCGTCGAGATCAGGTACGCGAGCGGGCCGCGCAGGACCGAGACGCACGTCGTCGTCCCGACCCAGCACCTCGAGGGCGTGCTGAGCGCCGAGTGCGCGGACGGCACCAGCAAGGAGTTCGCGATCGGCCACGTCCGCGAGGTCGCCCTCCCCCGGTGACGCCGGTGAACAGCTGGTGAAGTCCCGGAACCCGAAGTGGTTCCGCGCTGATACTGGAGGTGTGGCCGACCCGATTTCCGCCGGACTGCTGATGGTGCTGGAGACCGTGCTGGAGCGAGTGCTCGTCGGTCTCTTCGACGTCGTGCACAAGGGCGCCAGGAACAAGAGGCGCCGGCGTGAGCTGACCAGGCCGGGACCGCTGGTGGAACGGGTCTCGAGCGAGCTGGCGCGCGGTGAGCTGAGCACCGTCGAGCAGCACGAGTGGCAGGCCGCCGTGGACGCGGTGCGCGAGTCGATCGAGGCCTCGCTGCCGTTGCGCGACGACGAGGCGTTGCGCGTGATGCTGACGCCGGAGTCGCTGCGGGCGCACGTGGCGTCAAGGTCCCAGCGGATCCGGCGGGCGGCGGGCCTGTCGGACCACGCGACGGCGGTCTACGACGCGGTGCTCCTGCGCGTCTGCGTCGCCGTGGTCGAGCTGGTGTGGTCGCAGCCGGAGTACGCGCGGCGGCTCGCGGTCGAGATGTTCCGGATGAGCCGGGTCACCGTCGACGCCGTGGCACGCCTCGCTGACCAGCGGCAACTGGCGCTCACGGCGTCGCACCGGGACTTCGAGGACCGGTACGCCGAGCAGGTCGCGCACTCGCTGGGCGGCCTGGAGCTGTTCGGCGTCTCGCGCGGGCGGGCGCCGCGAAGGCACTCGTTCGACACCTCGTACGTGTCGCTGGCGGTGGCACGGGTCGGCGACACCGACGAGCTGACCGGCGCCGGGCTGCCGGTGTCCGCGGCGCCGGCCGACACCACGAGGGTGCTGATCCGCGGCGGCGCGGGCGCGGGCAAGACGACGTTCCTGCGCTGGCTCGCGATGAACGCGCTGGGCGAGACCAGGACGTCGGGCAACGAGTGGCTCGGGCTGGTGCCGTTCTTCGTGCCGCTGCGGCAGTACTCGTCGCTGCCGAAGCCGGAGGAGCTCATCTCGCCGACCGCCGCGATGATCGAGGAGGAGAAGCCGTCGGGCTGGGTCACGGCGCGGCTGAAGGAGGGCCGCGCGCTGGTCCTCGTCGACGGCGTGGACGAGCTGGTGTCCGAACGGCGCGCCGAGGCGCGGCTGTGGCTCGAACAGCTCGTCAACGCCTACCCACAGGCCCGCTACGCCGTCACGACGCGTCCCGCCGCGGTGCCGGAGGACTGGCTGGAGGACGTCGGCTTCGAGACGTTCGACCTGCTGCCGTTGAGCGACAAGGGCGTGCGCGACTTCGTGGAGGCCTGGCACACGGCGGCCCGAGACGAGCCGGGCCTGACGCGCGACGCGCGGGTGTGGCTGACCGAGTGCGAGACGCGGCTGGTGGGGACGCTGGCGAAGCGGCCGGACCTGCGGCGGCTGGCGTCGAGCCCGTTGCTGGCGGGGTTGCTGTGCGCGTTGCACCAGGACCGGAACATGCACCTGCCGCGCGACCGCCGCTCGCTGTACGAGGCGGCGCTGGACCTGCTGCTGGTGCGGTGGGACGAGGACCGCGGGCTCGCGCTGCCGTCGTTCTCCAAGGAGGAGCAGCTCGTTCTGCTGCAACGGTTCGCGTACTCGCTGGTGCGCAACCGGGAGCTGATGGTGCCGCGCGAGGAGGCCGTGCACCGGCTCGGCAACGCGATGCGCGGCCTGCGGTCGCACGAGATCGACCCGGACGACGCCATGCAGCGGTTGCTCGAACGGGCGGGGCTGCTCCGCGAGGTGTCGAACGAACGGGTGCAGTTCGTGCACCGCACGTTTCGGGACTACCTGGCGGCCAAGGAGGTCGTCGACGCCGGCGACCTGAACCTGCTGGTGGACAGGGCACATCTCGACGAGTGGCACGACGTCGTGGTGATGGCCGTCGCGCACGCCCGGCCGCGCGAACGGGCCCGCGTGCTGATGGACCTGCTGGCGGGCAACGACGACACGCGCAAGGACGAGCGCGGGCGGGACAAGCTGCGGCTGCTCGCGCTGGCGTGCCTGGAGCAGGCCGACGTGATCGAACCCGAGACGGCGCGGGCGCAGGTCACGCAGGCCGCCGCCGCGCTGATCCCGCCGACGAGCTTCTCGCACGCGGACGCGCTGTCCGAGGCCGGGTCGTTCGTGGTCGACCTGCTGCCGGGCCCCGAAGCGGCGGAAGAGGCCGCGTACATCGTGCGGACGCTCGCGAACATCGGCGGTGAGGGCGCGTGGGAGCGGATCGCGGAGTTCGTCGCCGTGGACCACGCGATGGTCATCGACGAGCTGCTGCGGGCGTGGCGGAACACGCCGGACGCGGAGAAGTACGCCAGGACCGTGCTCGCGAAGGTGGACTTCGGCGACCGGCGCGTGGACGTGCGCGGCTGGCACCGGATCCAGTTCATCCTGCACCTGGAGAAGCTGCGGTACGTGCGGTGCATCGGCAACATCAACCCGCTCGACCCGTTGGGCGCGATGCCGTCGCTGCACCGGTTGGAGCTGTGGCAGAACGAGGTCATGCGCGACCTCTCGCCGCTGGCGCTCTCCCGGTCGTTGAAGGAACTGCACCTGAGCCGCTGCCGCCCGCTGGGGCGGATCGACCTGTCGCCGGTGAAGGACCTGGACGAGCTGCACCTGCACTTCAGCCGCGTCGACCTGGAGTCGCTGGCCGGCGGGTCGGTGCGGCGCCTGCAGATCCGCGACTCGGCGACCGACGGCGGACTGGCCGCGGTGCCGGAGCTGCCCGCGCTGCGCGAGCTGGCGGTCGACCACCGCCCGCCCTACCCGCTGGCGGGGCTGGAGCGGTGGCCGACCGTCACGACGCTGGAGGTGTTCGGGGTGCCGGCGGCGGACGACGCGCGCGCGCTGCCGGCGTTGGAACACCTGGTCGTGCACCAGCCGGAGTCGCCGGCGAGGCTGGAGGAGCTGCGTCAGCGGCTGCCGGGGGTCACCGTCACCACCTGATGTCGGCGAGGCTGTCGAGCGGCTTGCGCTCGGACTCGTCGAGCAGCTGGACGGCGGCGGTGTCGGCGGCGTGCAGCTCGGCCGGGAAGGTGAAGCTCGTGCGCTTCTCCAGCTCGGTCAGCGACACCTGGAACACCCGGAACTCGTCGAGGTCGAGCGCCTCGGCCAGGATCAGGTTCTGGGTGAGCAGGAACGCGCTGCAGCGCAGCTCGCCGTCCACGACGAACGTGATCGCCTTGTAGAACTCGCGCGGGATCGCGACGCTGCGGAACACCCTGTCGTCGGCGTTGAACACCGGGCCGCCGTAGACGCTGACCTTGAGGTCGTCCACGTCGACGTCGGCGAGCACCGCGTCCTCCAGCCTGCCCCAGAGCCCTTCCTTCGTGCTCTGGTTGAAGTCGTCCATCTGCGGCGTGATGTTCGTGAAGAAGAACGAGTCCTTGTTCGCCCGCTGCGCCTCGGCCTTCGCGCCCCAGCACAGGTCGGCGCGCCGCGCGAGGTGGCCGCGGTCGAGCCGGTTGTCGCGGTAGAGCTCGTCGCCGGTCTGGAACTCGGCCGGGACGCGCGGGTCCTTGACGAACGGGATGCCGCTGCGGCTCAGCGCCTTCAGCTCGCCGCCGTCGATGTTCCACGCGACCCAGATCGCGAACTTGCGCGACTTGCTCAGCGCGAGCGAGAAGTGCGTGTAGTCGATCGTGGTCGAGCCGTTCAGCTCGACGGCGTCGTCCGCTCCGGAGTCGTTCAGCACCGGCAGCCCCGCCGCGGTGCCGAGGAACTTCGCGTCGAATCCCGCACTGGCCATCGTGTCGCCCCCTACTGGTTCATCTGCTGGGTCGACACATCTCACACCGCCGTTAGCCGGGTGCACCCGAACGGCCCAGTGTTCACCGGAACTTCCCCGTGGCGACAGGGTGGCGCCGCGACCGCCACGGCCGCGGCGCCCTCGTCCTACCGCCCGACCAGCTCGACCGTCCTGCCGGCCCGGCGGGACTCGTCGACCCACTGGTCGATGGCCTGCCCGCAGGCCTGGTCGAGGTGCCGGACCTCGCTCAGGTCCATCCGGACGTGCTCGCGGTCGACCCGCTCCAGCTCGTCCAGCAGCCGCGGCAGCCGCAGGAACGTCGCGTTGCCGCGCAACGCCACCCCGTCGGCCGTCACGACCACCGACAGCCGGGACACGTCCCAGGCCGTCTTCACGACCGCGGCCAGCAGGCCGACGACCGTGCCGGTCAGCAGGTCCGTGGCCACGATGAGACCCGCGGTCAGCACGAGCACCGCGACCTCGGTCCTGTCCTTGCGCCACAACGGGAGCAGCTGCCCGAGCCCGAGCAGCTTCCAGCCGGCGTGCACCAGCACCGCGGCCAGCACGGCCACCGGGATCAACGTCAGCATCCCCGGCACCGCCACCACGAACACCAGCAGCCACACGCCGTGCAGCACCCTGGACGCCTTCGTGCGCGCCCCGGCCGCCACGTTCGCCGAGCTGCGCACGATGACGGCCGTCATCGGCAACGCGCCGAGCAGGCCGCAGATCGTGTTGCCGACGCCCTGCGCGACCAGCTCCTTGTTGTACCGCGTGCGCGGGCCGTTGTGCATGCGGTCGACCGCGGCGGCGCTGAACATGCTCTCCGCCGACGCGACCAGCGCGAACACCACGGCCGTGCCGACGATCCCGGTGTCGAGCAACGAGAGGTCCGGCAGGTGCACGTCCGCGGACAGCGTGCCGACGGAGATCCTGGCGACGTCGGACGCGAACACCGCCGCCACCGCGGTGCACACGACCACGCCCACCAGCACACCCGGCACGACCCGCAGGGGAGTCCGCTGCCACAGCAGCATGATCACGACGGTCAGCAGGCCCAGCGCCATCGCGACCGGCGACGCGAGGATCGGCTTGAGCTGCCCGAAGATCAGCACCAGCCCGATGCCCGCGAGCATGCCCTGCACCACGGCGGGCGAGATGGCGCGGAACCACCGCCCGCACCGGAGTAAGCCCAGCACGACCTGCAACAGCCCGGCGCCGAGCACGATGATGCCCAGCGCCTGAATCCCGTGCCGGCCGACGGCGTCCGCCACCAGCACCGTCAGCCCGGCGGCCGGTCCGCTCACCTGCATGGTGCTGCCCGGCAGCAGGCCGACGACGATGCCGCCGACCACACCGGTCACGATGCCGAGCTCAGCCGGCACACCCGACGCCACCGCCACGCCCACGCACAGCGGCAACGCCACGAGGAACACGACGACCGACGCACCGAGGTCGGCCCAGTACTTGTTCTTCATGCCGGACCCCTAGAGCGGAAGGAAGGCGTGCTCGTCGCACGCGGAGACCTCGCCGGTCTCGATGTCGTAGAACCAGCCGTGGACGCGCAGCTCGCCCTCCGCCACCTTCGCGGCGACGAACGGGTAGGCCAGCAGGACGTCGAGCTGCGCCCGCACGTGCTGCTGCCCCTCCGTGCGCATGGCCGGTTCACTGACCTGACGCGGTTCCTTCGGCCGCAGCCACCCGCGCATCGCGGGCAGGTGGTCGATGCCGCCCCCGGTCAACGCGCCCACCGCGCCGCAGTGCGAGTGACCGCACACGACGATCTCGCTGACCCCGAGCTGGAGCACCGCGAACTCGATGGTCGCCATCTCGCTGCTCGGGGCGTGCAGCGAGTACGGCGGAATGACGTTGCCCGCGGTCCGCAGCTCGAACAACGAACCGGGCTCCGCGCCGGTGATGGCGGCCGTGACGATGCGCGAATCGGCGCACGTGATGAACATGGTGCTGGGCCGCTGCCCCGCCGCGAGCTCGCGACCGAGTGCGCTCGACCGGGAAGCGGCGTGTGCGCGGGCATGCTGAACAAAGCGATGGAAGTCCACGGGAGTCCCTCACTGCATTTGACGAAAAGTGTTCGGTTTTGATCGGCGGCAAGGGCCGATCAGTTCCGGAACACCTGCAATGCGGGAGGTGTGCGCCAGACCGATATCGGTTCGGCGGAGGACACCGGCACGGCACGCGGCTGGTCCTGCAGCGCGAGCGCCGGCACGGACGACGGCCTGGCCAGCGAGGACTCCCGGTCGGGCGCGACGGCCACGCGCAGCCTGTTCGTCTCGCGCTCCTCGCGGGGCGCTTCCTCCTTGGGCACGGACGTCTTGGACTTCGGCGGCGGCGCGCTGACCGACGCGGTCGAGATGGCCGGAGTCAGCACGGCGCACAGGGCGACCACGATCGCGAGCAGAACGCTGCGCATGGCTCACCCCCGACCGAGTCGAACTGCTTTCACCCAGTTTTACCGGAGCACGTGACGCGATGGTTAACAGATGACATGGAACACCACTTTGGCACCCAAATTCACCCGAAAGCGTTTATACGTTTCACGGAGTGGAACGGCCACCATTCGAGACGATGCCGAATTTCTCTTCGACCATCCGCCAAAACGCGGGAACGGCGTCCGCGACGGGGTGCTGCCGGATCTCCTTGCGTCCCCGCCTGCGCTTCTTGCGGCCGTGGAACGTCATCGCGAAGCAGCCGTCGTCGACCGGAGCACCCGTCGACGGTGAGATCACCTTGATCGTCTCGTAGTGGCCGTTCGTCGTGTCCAGCGACACCACCACGAGGTCGTGCATCGACGTGACCACGCCGAGCCGGTCCGCCACGTCGCTCGCCAGCACGCTCGCGACGATGTCCCGCAGGTACTGGTGCGAGGCGAAACCCTCGTCCTCCCGGCGCAGCCCGTCGAACCACTCCGCCACCCCGGCCCAGGTGGCGCCCCTGAATTCGCCCTCGATCGACGCGAACGCGAACGCGAAGTCCTCCACGTGCCCAGAGTAGGGAAAGGCGAACGCCCCGGCCGACGTCGTTGTCGACCGGGGCGTCATGCTGCTCTCTGCTGACTGACTCCGTTGTCAGACCACAGCGAGCGGAAGCTGGTTGGGGATGACGGGCGAGGGCAGGTTCGACGCGCCCATGAGGAACTTGTCGACGGCGTTGGCCACCGACCGCCCCTCCGCGATCGCCCACACCACCAGGGAAGCGCCGCGGTGCGCGTCACCGCAGACGAACACGCCGGGCGCGGTGGTCTGCCAGTCCGAGCCGCACGAGATGGTGCCGCGCGTGGTCAGGGAGATCCCGAGGTCGTCCAGCAGGCGCATGTGCTCGACGCCCTCGAAGCCGATCGCCAGCAGCACCAAGTCCGCGGGCAGCACCTCGACCTCGTCGGACAGCGGCACGACCGAACGACGGCCGGACGAGTCCTTCTCGACGCGCACCTGCTGCAGCTCGATGAACCGCACGTGGCCCTCGTCGTCGCCCACGAAGCGGCGGACGGCCACAGTGAAGCGGCGCTCGCCGGCCTCCTCGTGCGCGGGGTAGGTGCGCAGGATGTGCGGCCACACGGGCCACGGGGAGCGGTCGTCGTCGCGCACCGAGGGCGGCATCGGGTACTGGTCGAGCTGCGTCACCGACAGCGCGCCCTGGCGGGTCGCGGTGCCGTAGCAGTCGGCGCCCGTGTCGCCACCGCCGATGACGATGACGTGCTTGCCCTCGGCGGAGATCGCGGACGGGCCGTCGCCCTCCACCGCGCGGTTCGCGGGCACGAGGTGGTCCATCGCGAGGTGGACGCCGTCGAGCTCACGGCCGGGGGTGGACTTGTCGTCACGGCCGCGCAGCGCGCCCACGGCCAGCACGACCGCGTCGAACTCGGCGCGCAGCCCCTCGACCGTGACGTCGACGCCGACCTCGCAGCCGGTGACGAACCTCGTGCCCTCGCGGCGCAGCTGCGCCAGACGGCGGTCGAGGACCTTCTTCTCCATCTTGAACTCGGGGATGCCGTACCGCAGCAACCCGCCCAGGCGGTCGTCCCGCTCGTACACGGTGACCTCGTGTCCGGCCCGGGTCAGCTGCTGCGCGGCGGCGAGACCGGCGGGGCCGGAACCGACGACCGCGACGCGCTTGCCGGAGGACACCGCGGGCTGGGACGGCTGGACGTAGCCGTTCTCCCACGACACGTCCGCGATGGTCTCCTCGACCCGCTTGATCGCCACGGCACCGCCGGCGTCGTGCGAGATCGCCAGCACGCAGGCGGCCTCACACGGAGCCGGGCACAACCTGCCCGTGAACTCCGGGAAGTTGTTGGTGGCGTGCAGGCGGTCCGAGGCGAGCTCCCAGTCGCCGCGGCGCACCAGGTCGTTCCACTCGGGGATCAGGTTCCCGAGCGGGCAGCCGGCGCTTCCGCTGTGGCAGAAGGGGATGCCGCAGTCCATGCACCGCGTCGCCTGCGTGCGCACGGCGGCGTTGCGCTCCTCCGGGGGCTCCTGGAGGTAGACCTCGTTCCAGTCCTGCAACCGTTCCGGCTTCGGACGCTTCGGCGCGTCGGAGCGGGAGTGCTTGAGAAAACCCTGTGGATCAGCCACGAGACGCCTCCATGACAGCCGCGTCAACGTCCCGGCCCTCGGCGCGGGCGAGGCGCATGGCCTCGAGAACGCGCTGGTAGTCGCCGGGCATGACCTTCGTGAACGCACCGGCCCGACGGGTCCAGTCACCGAGCAGCGACGCGGCGACGGCGGAGCCGGTCGCCTGGTGGTGCTTGGTGACGGCGTCCTTGAGCCAACGCAGGTCCTCGGCGCTGAGGCGCTGCAGTCGCACCATCTCCTGGTTCACCGACAACGGGTCCAGGTCGAGCACGTACGCGATGCCGCCGGACATGCCGGCCGCGACGTTGCGCCCGGTCGGCCCGAGCACCACTGCCCGGCCACCCGTCATGTACTCGAACGCGTGGTCGCCCACGCCCTCGGCCACGAGCAACGCGCCGGAGTTGCGCACGCAGAACCGTTCGCCCACGCGTCCGCGCAGGAAGACCTCGCCGGACGTGGCGCCGTAGCCGATCACGTTGCCCGCGATCACCTGCTGCTCGGCGCGGAACGGCGCGTCGTCGTGCGGCCGGACGACGATCCGGCCACCGGACAGGCCCTTGCCGACGTAGTCGTTCGCGTCGCCGACCATCTCCAGCGTGATGCCGCGCGGCAGGAACGCGCCGAGCGACTGGCCGGCCGAGCCGGTCAGCTTCACGTGGATCGTGTCGTCCTCCAGGCCCTCGCCGCCGTAGCGGCGGGTGACCTCGGCGCCCAGCAGCGTGCCGACCGTGCGGTTGACGTTGCGGACGGGCAGTTCGAGGGTGACCTTGTGCGCGTCCTCCAGCGCCGCCTCCGCGAGCTGGATGAGCGTGCGGTCCAGGGCCTTGTCGAGGCCGTGGTCCTGGTCGCGGATCTTGCGCTTCGCCGTCGGGTACGGGGTCTCGGGCACCTCGAAGACCGGGTCGAGGTGCAGGCCCCCGGTCTTCCAGTGCTCGATCGCCTCGTCCTTGTCGAGCAGCTCGGCGTGGCCGACGGCCTCGTCGATCGTGCGGAACCCGAGCTCCGCCAGCAGCTCCCGGACCTCCTGCGCGATGAACTCGAAGAAGTTCACGACGTGGTCGGCCTGGCCGGTGTAGCGGGCCCGCAGGTCGGGGTTCTGCGTGGCGACGCCGACCGGGCACGTGTCCAGGTGGCAGACGCGCATCATCACGCAGCCCGCGACGATCAGCGGCGCCGTGGCGAAGCCGAACTCCTCCGCGCCCAGCAGCGCGGCGACGACGACGTCACGACCCGTGCGCATCGCGCCGTCGACCTGCACGGTGATGCGGTCGCGCAACCCGTTGAGCAGCAACGTCTGCTGGGTCTCGGCGAGGCCGATCTCCCACGGCGTTCCCGCGTGCTTCAACGAGTTCATCGGCGAGGCGCCGGTGCCGCCGTCGTAGCCCGAGATCAGCACGACGTCCGCGTGCGCCTTCGCCACACCGGCGGCGACCGTGCCGACGCCGATGGACGAGACGAGCTTCACGTGAACCCGGGCCTGCTCGTTCGCGTTCTTCAGATCGTGGATGAGTTGCGCCAGGTCCTCGATCGAGTAGATGTCGTGGTGCGGCGGCGGCGAGATCAGACCGACGCCCGGCGTGGAGTGCCGGGTGCGCGCGACCCACGGGTAGACCTTGAAGCCGGGCAGCTGGCCGCCCTCGCCGGGCTTCGCGCCCTGCGCCATCTTGATCTGGATGTCCGTGGAGTTCACGAGGTACTCGCTCGTGACGCCGAACCGTCCACTCGCGACCTGCTTGACCGCGGAACGCCGTTCCGGGTCGTACAGGCGCTCGCGGTCCTCACCGCCCTCACCGCTGTTCGACCGGCCGCCGAGGCGGTTCATCGCGATGGCGAGGGTCTCGTGCGCCTCGGCCGAGATCGAGCCGTACGACATGGCGCCGGTGTTGAAGCGCTTGACGATCGAGCTGACCGGCTCGACCTCGTCGATCGGGACCGGCGTGCGGCCCTCGCTGCGGAACTTGAACAGGCCGCGCAGCGTGCCGCCCTGCCGGGAGATGCGCTCGACCTCCGCCGTGTACTGGCGGAAGACGTCCTCCTTGCGCGTCTTCGTGGCGTGCTGGAGCAGGAACACCGTCTCCGGCGTGAACAGGTGCAGCTCGCCCTCGCGGCGGTAGGAGTACTCGCCACCCACTTCGAGGCGGCGGTGCTCGCGCGCGGTCGGGTTGTCCGGGTGCGCGCGGCGGTGGCGCACGGCCACCTCCTCGGCGAGGACGTCCAGGCCGGCGCCGCCGAGCTTGGACTGCGTGCCGGTGAAGTACTCGTCCAGCAGGTCGTTCGACAGGCCGACGGCCTCGAAGATCTGCGCGGCGGTGTAGGCGCCGACGGTCGAGATGCCCATCTTCGACATGATCTTCAGGACGCCCTTGACGAGCGCCTTGACGTAGTTGCGGATCGCCTTGTGCGCCGGGACGCCGGTGATGGCGCCCTGGCTGATCAGGTCCTCGATCGTCTCGAACGCGAGGTACGGGTTCACCGCGGCGGCGCCGTAGCTCAGCAGCGCGGCGACGTGGTGGACCTCGCGGCAGTCGCCGGACTCGACGACGAGCGCGACGCGCAGGCGTTCCTTGGTGCGCACCAGGTGGTGGTGCACCGAGGAGACCAGCAGCAGCGACGGGATCGGCGCCATCCGGTGGTCCGAGTCGCGGTCGCTGAGCACCAGCGTCCTGGCGCCGTTCGCGATGGCCTCCGACGCCTCGCGGCGCACCCGCTCGATCGCGGCGGTCAGCGCCTCGCCGCCACCGTCCACTTCATACAGTCCGGACAGGACGGTGCAGGCGAAGCCCGGCAGGTCGCCGTCGTCGTTGATGTGGATGAGCTTGGCGAGCTCGTCGTTGTCGATGACCGGGTAGTCGAGCGTCACGTGGCGGCACGAGACCGGGCCCGGCTCCAGCAGGTTCTGCTCGGGTCCCATCACGCGCTTGACGGACGTGACGATCTCCTCGCGGATCGCGTCCAGCGGCGGGTTGGTGACCTGCGCGAAGTTCTGCACGAAGTAGTCGTAGAGCAGCCGGGAGCGCTGGCTCAGCGCCGCGACCGGCGTGTCCGTGCCCATGGACGCGAGCGGCTCCATGCCCGAGACGGACATGGGCGTCAGCAGGATCCGCAGCTCCTCCTCGGTGTAGCCGAAGGTGAGCTGGCGGCGCACGACCGACTCGTGGCTCTGCACCACGTGCTCGCGGTCGGACAGGTCGGCGAGGTCGAGCAGGCCGGCGTGCAGCCACTCGTCGTAGGGCTGCTCCGACGCGAGGTTCGACTTGAACTCCTCGTCGTCGATGATGCGGCCCTGGGCGGTGTCCACCAGGAACATGCGGCCGGGCTGCAGGCGGCCCTTCGCGACCACCTGATCCGACGGCACGTCGAGCACACCGGTCTCGGACGCCAGCACGACGCGGCCGTCGGCGGTCTGCCACCAGCGGGCGGGGCGCAGGCCGTTGCGGTCGAGCACCGCGCCGACGAGCTCGCCGTCGGTGAACGTGACGCAGGCCGGACCGTCCCACGGCTCCATGAGCGAGGCGTGGAACTGGTAGAACGCGCGGCGCTTCGGGTCCATCGTGGCGTGGTTCTCCCACGCCTCCGGGATCATCATCAGCACGGCGTGCGGCAGGCTGCGGCCGCCGAGGTGCAGCAGCTCCAGCACCTCGTCGAACGACGCCGAGTCCGAGCCGTCGGGGTTGCAGATCGGGAACAGCCGCGCGAGGTCGCCGGGAATCAGTTCGCTGTCCAGCAACGCCTCGCGGGCGCGCATGCGGTTGCGGTTGCCGCGGACGGTGTTGATCTCACCGTTGTGCGCGACGAACCGGAACGGGTGCGCGAGCGGCCACGACGGGAAGGTGTTCGTGGAGAAACGGCTGTGCACCAACGCGATCGCCGAGTAGAGGCGCTCGTCGTGCAGGTCGGGGAAGAACTCCGGCAGCTGCGCGGTCGTCAGCATTCCCTTGTAGACGATCGTGCGCGACGACAGCGACGGGAAGTAGACGCTGCCCTCGTGCTCGACCCGCTTGCGCAGGCAGAAGGCCAGGCGGTCCAGGGCGATGCCCGCCTCGTCGCGGGCGCCCTTCACGAACAGCTGCGCGAAGTGCGGCGCCACCGACATCGCCGTGGGGCCGACGTCGGCCTTCTCCGGCTCGGTCGGGACGTCGCGCCAGCCCAGCACGACAAGGCTTTCCTCCTCGGCGATGCGCTCGATCTGCCGCATCGCGTCGGCGCGTTCTTCGGGTTCGAACGGCAGGAAGGCGATGCCCGCCGCGTACCGCCCGCGCTCGGGGAGGTCGAACTCGGCCACGGCGCGCAGGAACTCGTCCGGCAGCTGCAGCAGGATGCCCGCGCCGTCACCCGACGTGGGCTCGGCACCGGCCGCACCGCGGTGCTCCAGGTTCGCCAGTGCTGTCAACGCATCGCTCACGATGCCGTGGGAACGCCTGCCCTGGATGTCGGCCACCATGGCGACACCGCAGGCGTCGCGCTCGTCAGCGGGGTCGTACAGACCCTGGGGGCCGGGGATGGCGGAGAAGATCACTGCGCAGACCTCCTTCGTCGTCCTCGCGTAAAGAACTGATGTCCCTCGTGCTCAGACCTCGAACCAACAGGTGGGAGCACGGGACGACGATGGCCCGCGTGTTGACGCGACTTTAACAGCCGCGAAACCCAGGGACACCCGCCAATGGGTGATCTAGGTCATGGATGTGTAACGATTCCCCGCTGCTGAGCGACATTGCGGCCAACGTCGGCGTTCGTTACAGCCGGGTTAGCGTAACCGAACGTTCAACTCCGGCCAGTCGGATGAGAGCTGCGCGACATTCGCGGGTTACCAGTGGATGCACTGGCCGAACCGGCGTCTTTGCTGGTCAGCGGCGTATCGTCTCAGTTAGCGGACGCTCACGCACGTCAGCCTCGCCCCACCGTAGCACCGTCCACTCGAGGCGCGCTGGATTGTTCCCCGCCAAACGAAAACCGAGGCCCCGGCCACCCCGCGCCGCGTGCGGGAAGGGCGGGACCTCGGCGTTCGAGGAGGTCCGTGGTCGCGTGGCCGGAGGCGGGAAGAGCGCCTCCGGCCACGGACGTCAGTGGGCCGCCGCCACCTTGTCCGACTCGGCGTGCTGCTTCTCCAGCAGGTCGTCGACGTCGACGAGGTCGGGGTTGTCGAGCACCTCGTTCAGGCGCTCCTTGTCGAGGGACTTCTGCCAGGCGGCGACCACGAGCGAGCCGACGCCGTTGCCGATGACGTTGGTGATGGCGCGGGCCTCGGACATGAAGCGGTCGATGCCGACGATGAGCGCGATGCCGACCGCGGGGATGGCCGAGTGGGCCTCGAACGCCTGCAGCGACGCGGCCAGGGTGACGAGGCCGGCGCCGGTGACGCCCGCCGCGCCCTTCGACGCGATCAGCATGAACAGCAGCAGGCCGATCTGCACGCCGATCGACACGTCGTGACCGGTGGCCTGGGCGATGAAGATCGCGCCCATGGTCAGGTAGATGCAGGTGCCGTCGAGGTTGAACGAGTACCCGGTCGGGATGGTGAGGCCGACGACCGACTTCTGCGCGCCGGCCGCCTCCAGCTTGACCATCATGCGGGGCAGCACCGACTCGCTGGACGACGTGCCGAGCACGATCAGGATCTCGTCCTTGATGTAGCGCAGGAACTTCAGCAGGCTGAAGCCCGCGATCCGCGCCACGATGCCGAGCACGACGACGACGAACAGCAGGCACGTGACGTAGAACGAGCCCATCAGCCAGAGCAGCTTGCTGAGGATGCCGCCGCCGAACTTGCCGACGGTGTAGGCGATGCCGCCGAACGCGCCGATCGGGGCCGCGTACATGACGATCTTGATGATGCCGAACATGACCTTGGACAGCGTCTCCATGGCGGAGACGACCTTGGCGCCGCGCTCGCCCATGCCCGCCACGGCGACCGCGACGAGGATCGCGACCACGAGCACCTGGATCAGCTGGCCGTCCGTGAACGCGCTGACGAACGACTTCGGCACCAGGCTCAGGATGAAGCCGGTGACACCGGTCTCCGCGGTCGACGCCGACTTCAGCGTGTCCTTGGCCGCGGCCTCGTTCAACGCGATGTCACCGCCGTGGTGACCCGGCGCCACGACGTTCACGACGATCAGGCCGATGGCGAGCGCCACCGTGGTCATCGCGGTGAAGTAGAGGATCGTGCGCAGTGCCAGCCCGCCCGCCTTGGCGAGGTTCCCGAGGCCGGCGATGCCGACGATGATCGTCGCGAAGATGGTCGGCGCGATGACGACCTTGACGAGGTTCACGAACAGGTCGGCGAGCCACTTCATCTCGGACGCCTGTTTGGGGAACAGGAAGCCGACGGCGGCGCCCAGCACGATGGAGACAAGCACCCAGAAGTAGAGGTGCTTGTAGATCGGTTTGCGGCCTGTGGTGGTGGTCGCCACGGTTCCTCCTTGAACTTCGCGTTGGGAGAGAGGGTGGGCCGCGCCACACGGGGCGACAAGCCGACGTCGCGAAACTTCAGACAGCCCTGACGTAACAGCTAGGCTTCGCCGGTGTCGCTCAGCCGTCGCACGCTTCTGCTAGGGGGCGCTCTGGCTCTCGCGGGGTGCACCCCGCGCAGGGTCGAGGCGCCCGCCGAGCTGCTGCTCGCGACCGGTCCGGAGGGCGCCGTCTTCCGCGAGGTCGGCGGTGCGCTGGCCGCGGCGGTGGCCGAGCAGCTGCCCGGCACGAAGGTCACCGCGATCCCGACCGCCGCGTCGGTGGAGAACCTCGCGCTGCTGCGCTCCGGCGAGGCCCAGCTCGCGCTGTCCTCTTTGGACCCCATCGACGACCCGCAGAGCGTCCGCGCGGTCGGCCGGCTCTACGACAGCTTCATGCAGATCGCCGTGCCGGCCGCGTCCCCGATCCACACCTTCGCCGACCTCGCGGGCAAGCGGATCTCGTTGGGTCCCACGGGTTCCGGCACCGAGTTCACCGCGATGCGGATGCTGCGCGAGTTCGGCGTGTCCGCAATGGACGAACGCATGGCGCACTCGGAGGCGTCCCGCCGCGTCGCCGACGGGTCGCTCGACGCGATGCTGGCGCTCACCGGCATCCCGACGCCCGCGATCACCGACCTCAAGGGCAGGATCCGGCTGATCGACATCACGCCGGAGGCCGTCAAGCTCGCCGACACCTACAAGGGCCCGTACATCCCGGCGACCATCCCCAGCACCACCTACGAGGGCGTGGTCGCGAACCACACGTTCGCCGTGCCGAACCTGCTGCTCGCGCGCGAACAGCTGAGCGCGGACGTGGTCGAGGTCGTCACGCGCACGGTGTTCACCGAGACGGCCAGGATCGTGGAGGGCCACCCGGAGGCGTCGCGGATCAACGTCCGCACCGGGATCGCGACCGGTCTCGTGCCGCTGCACGACGGCGCTATGCGCTGGTTCCGTTCCGCGAAGCGCTGAGCGCCACCCGCACGTCCAGGCCGGGGCCGGCGTCGTGCAGGGTGAGCGTGCCGCCCGCCGACTCGATGAGCTCCGCGCAGATCGCGAGGCCCATGCCGGTGCCCGCGACGTTCTGGTGCTTGGTGGCGCGCCAGAACCGCTGGAGCGCGAGCTCCCGTTCCTCGTCGGTCAGCCCGTCGCCGTTGTCGACGACGTGCAGCTCACCGGGCTTGCCGGTGACGCGGACCTCGGTGGCGCCGGACAGGCGGACGGCGTTGCTGACCAGCTCGTCGAGCACGCTGCCGAGGCCGCCGGGCGGTTCCTGCATGGTCAGCCCGGCCGGCATGTCGATGGTGAGCTCGACGTCGGCCTGGCTGGCGAGCGCCTGCCACGCCGGCCGGTGGGTCGCGAGGAGCTGGTCGATCTCGACGGGCTCCGCCTGCCGGGCGCTGTCGAGCCGGGTGGCCGCGAGCAGCGTGTCGAGCACGCGCCCCATCTCCTCGGCCTCCTCGACGGCGATCTGGTGGGCCTCCCTGGCGTGCTCGCCCTCGACGTGCGGCTCCAGGTTGTCCACGGCGAGCCGCAGGCTGGCCAGCGGGTTGCGCAGCTGGTGCGACGCGTCGGCGACGAACGCCCGCTGCCTGTTCAAGGCCCTGCCGACGACGTCGACCATCGTGTTGAAGCTGCGCGCCAGCCGCCTCAGCTCCGGCGGGCCGCCGACCTCGTCCGCCCGCACGTCGAGGTTGCCCTGCGCGACGGCGGCGGTGGCCTCGTCGAGCTTGCTGACCGGCCTGAGCACCCACCGCGACATCGGCCAGGCGGCGGCGACCACGGCCAGCATCGGCGCGAGCCCGGCCAGCGCCATCAGCCCCCACTGCCGCAGCACCTCGGTCCGCAGGCCGCGGGTCTGCGAGATCGTGACGACCGCGGCCACCACCTCGCTGTCGCGCCCGACCGGTTCGACGACGACCATCGGCCCGGTGCGCCACGGCCAGCCCGTGTAGTCGGGCTCCGGCCGGATGCCGCCGTTGAGCGCCGTGTCGAGGGCCGTGGTGACCTCGGGGTCGCTGGTCGGGTCGAACCCGAACCGCGAGGCCAGCAGGATCCGCTTGTCCGCGCTGACCAGGGCGACCGGCACGGCGTAGAGGGCGTCGTAGCGCTGGACCTCCTGGCTCAGCGCCTCCAGCCGGTCCGACTGCAGCGCGCTCTCGGCGAGCGAGGCGAACCGGCTGGCGTCACCGAGGCGGTCGAGGTAGGTGGTCTGCGTCTCCCGCTGCACCACCGCGGACGCCAAGGGGATGCCGAGCGCCGCGACCAGCGCGACGAGCAGCGGAACGGTGATGGCGAGCAGTCGGCGGAGCATCGGTTCAGATTGTTCCGCACGGGTGCGTGGCTGTCTCTCGGAGACTCGTCACGTGGCGAGGCGGTAGCCGACGCCCCTGACGGTCTCGATGCGGACGTGCCCGCCGAGCTTCCCGCGCAACGCCGCGATGTGCGTGTCCAGCGTCCGCGACGGCGCCTCCCAGTGCGCCTGCCACACCTGGTCGACGATGAAGTCGCGGCTCACCACCTCGCCCTTGCGGGTCGCGAGGAGGGCGAGCAGGTCGAACTCCTTGCGGGTGAGCGACAGCTGCTCCCCCGCGAGCGTGACCGTGCGCGTCGACGTGAGGATGTGGAGCGGACCGACCTCGACGGGCGCCTCGCTCTCGGGCCCCGCGCGGTGCGCGCGCGTTCTGCGCAGGACGGCCTCGATGCGCGCGAGCAGCTCGGACGTGCCGAACGGCTTCACCACGTAGTCGTCGGCGCCCGCCCGCAGCCCGAGCACGCGTTCCCGTTCCTCGCCGCGCGCGGTCACCGTGATGACGGCGGTGCCGGGGCGGTGCCGCAGCTCGCGCAGCACGTCGAGGCCGTCGCCGTCGGGCAGCCCGAGGTCGAGCAGCACCACGTCGGCGGGCGCGGCACGCAGCGCATCGGCGGCCGTGGCCACCCGGTGCACCTCGTAGCCCGCGTGCCGCAACGCGGTCAGCAGGCCCCTGGCCACCCGGTCGTCATCCTCGACGACGAGCACGCGCACAGATCACTCCGGTGTGCCGGACTCCGCGGAGTCCTTCCTGGCCTTCACGTCGTCGGCGCCGGTCTTCTCCGCGCTCGTCACCGCGACGGGCTCGTCGACGGCGTCCTCCGCGACGGTCTGGTCCTCGACTGGCGTCTCGCCCGCGGGCGCGTGGGCGGCTCGCAGCGCCGCGACGTCCTCGCGTTCACCCCGCGACCGGGCGATGACGAAGTAGGCCACCGCGCCCAGGAACACCAGGCCCGACACGAACACGTTGACGCGCGTGCCGAAGATCAGCGTCGCCTCGTCGGTGCGCATGAGCTCGATCCAGAACCGCCCGGCCGTGTAGCCGGCGACGTAGAGCGCGAACACCCGCCCGTGGCCGAGCCGGAACTTCCGGTCCGCCCACACGATCAGCAGGGCGACGCCGAGGTTCCACAGCAGCTCGTAGAGGAACGTCGGGTGCACGACCTGGATCGGCGTGTGGTCGATGGCGACACCGGCCAGCGCGTCCTCACGGCCCTCCGGCGTGACCCGGCGGTAGATCTCCAGACCCCACGGCAGCGTCGTGTCGCCGCCATAAAGTTCCTGGTTGAAGTAGTTGCCGAGACGCCCTATGGCCTGCGCCGTGACGATGCCGGGCGCCAGCGCGTCCGCCATCGCGGGCAGCGGGATGCCCTTGCGCCGGCAGCCGATCCACGCGCCCACCGCTCCGAGGGCGATGGCGCCCCAGATGCCGAGGCCACCGTTCCAGATCTCCAGCGCCGCGAGCGGGTTCTTGCCCGGCCCGAAGTACTTCTGGTTGTCGGTGATGACGTGGTAGAGCCGCCCGCCGACCAGGCCGAACGGCACCGCCCACACGGCGATGTCGGTCACCTCGCCCTTGATGCCGCCGCGGTCGACCCAGCGGCGCTCACCCCACCAGATGGCGACGATGATGCCGGCGATGATGCACAGCGCGTAGGCCCTGATGGGGAGCGGACCGAGGTGCCACACACCTTGGTCTGGGCTCGGGATCGTGGCCAGGACGGCGTTCAACCCGTTCAACACGACGCCCACCGTACCGGTGGCCCCGTGAGCGCCTCGTTCGGACGCTCGATCGTTACCGGCCTGAACCCGGCGGGGTGCCTCGGCGGGTGGTTCGTGGTCGCCGTACCGACATACTCGGACGCGGTCGGTGGCGGACTCGCGAAAGGTCGGACATGACGGTCCTGGTGGTCGGCGGTGGCATCGGTGGCCTGGCGGCGGCGCTCGGTCTGGCCCGTGCCGGGCAGCGGGTGACGGTGCTCGAGGCCGCCCCGGTGTTCGCGGAGATCGGTGCCGGCATCCAGGTGGGGCCCAACGGGTTTCGCATGCTCGACTTCCTCGGCGTCGGGGCGGTGGTCCGGTCTCGTGCCGTGCACGTGGACGAGTGGCGGCTGCGGTGCGGGGTGTCCGGGGAGCTGATCGCCGGCCTGCCGATCGACGCGCGCTTCCACGAGCGGTTCGGCACGTACGCGGTGGTGCACCGCGACGACCTGCTCGCGCCGCTGCTCGCCGCCTGCGCCGAGCACGAACTGGTCGACCTCCGGCCCGACAGCGCCGTGCAGGCCTACACGCAGGACGCCGGCGGGGTCACCGTGGCGTTGCGGTCCGGCGACCTCGTGCACGGCGAGGCGCTGGTCGGTGCGGACGGGCTGCGGTCCGCGGTGCGGCGGCAGCTCGTCGGCGACGGCGAGCCACCCGTGTCCGGGCACACCGCGTTCCGCGCCGTCATCCCCGCTCAGGACGTGCCCCGGTCGTTGAAGGAGAACGTCGTCACACTCTGGGCCGGGCCCCGCTTCCACGTCGTCTGGTACGTGATCGCCGGTGGCCGGTTCGTGAACCTCGTCGCCACGACGGACAACGGCGCCACCGAACCCGTGGCCGGCAAGCCCGTCGACCACGCCGAGGTGGTGCGGCACTTCACGCCGCTGTGCGACGACGCGACGCGGATCATGCAGCTCGCCCAGGAGTGGCGGGCGTGGGTGCTGTGCGACCGCGAACCCGTCACCGACTGGCAGGACGCCCGCGTCGTGCTGCTGGGCGACGCGGCTCACCCCGTGCTGCAGTACGCCGCCCAGGGCGCCTGTCAGGCGTTGGAGGACGCCGTCTGCCTCGCCTCGACGTTCGATCCGCGTGACGTGATCGGCTCGTTCGCGCAGTACGCGTCCTTACGCCAGCCACGCACCGCGCGCGTGCACCACGCGTCGCGGTTCATGGGCCGGGAGATCTTCCACGTCACCGGTGAGGCCGCCCGGGCCCGTGACGCGATGTTCGCGTCGTGGACCGTCGCCGACCTGCACGACCGGCTGGACTGGCTCTACCGCTAGAACTTGATGGTGACGGGGAACGGCCGCTCGGTCTTCAGGACGCCGTCCTCGCTGGTGGCGATCTCGACGTAATCCTCGCCCTGGAGCTCCAGCAGCGTGGCCTCGACGACGCGCCCGCCGGGATCGACCATCAGGTAGTGGGGAATGCCCGCCCTCGCGTAAAGGCCGCGCTTCAAGCCCTCGTCGTTCAGCCGGGTGCTGGGCGAGAACACCTCGCCGACGAGCACCACGTCGGACACCGGGAACATGACGCCTGCTTCTCGCGGCCGCACGACCGTGAAGTCCGGAATCACCAGACGACCGCTGGAGAGCAGGACGTTCAGCTCGATCGTCGCCTCGAGATCAGCCGGACAAGCTGCGACCAGAGCGCCGTACGCACGCCCCACCAGTTGCTGGTGGCGGTACGACCCGAGCGGGCTCACGAGGAGCATCCCGTCGACGAGCTCGATGCGCTGGCTGTTGTCCTCCGGCAGCGACAGGACGTCGTCGAGCGACCAGGGGCCCACGTGCCTCGGCAACAGGTAGTCGGCTGGTGCCGCTTCTGCTGGAGCCGCCACAGGGCATCACCTCCGAAAACCGCCCGGCGAGTACCAGTGTGGCACGCCGGACGAAGAGCTGGGTTGTGCATGGAGCCACGATTGCAGGTCAGAGAGGTCCCCAAAGGGGGTTCGGGCTCCTACGAGTACAGATTCACTCGATCAGGCGTTCGAATTGATGTCATCCTCTTGGAGGAGGCTCACAGCCTTGGACGGGACACAAGAAAGCCGCCCGGCCCGAAGACCGAGCGGCTCCTCACGAGCACGACGTCAGACGGTCGCGGCCGCCGAGCGCACGCCCTGGGCGAGGTCCGCGGCCAAGGCGCGCACGGCACCGTCGCCCTCGGCCACGGCGGACACGAAGGCCGACCCGACGATCACGCCGTCGGCGAACCCGGCGATCTCCGCGGCCTGCGCACCGGACCGCACGCCCAGGCCGACGCCGATCGGCAGCGTGGTGTGCTCGCGCACCCGTGCGACGAGCTCGGGAGCGGCGGACGACACGACGTCGCGGGCGCCGGTCACGCCCATGACGGCGGTGGCGTACAGGAAGCCGGAGGACTGGCGCGCGGTCATCGCGATGCGGTCCTCGGTGGACGACGGCGCGACCAGGAAGGTCCGGTCGAGGCCGTGCGCCTCGGATGCGGCCAGCCAGTCGTCCGCCTCGTCCGGCACGAGGTCCGGCGTGATCAGGCCGAGGCCGCCCGCGGCGGCGAGGTCGCGCGCGAACGCGTCCACGCCGTAGCGCAGCACGGGGTTCCAGTAGGTCATCACGACCGCGCGCCCGCCGGCGTCGGCCACGGACGCGACCACGTCGAACAGGTCGCGCACCCGGAACCCGGCGGCCAGCGCCTGCTCGGCGGCGGCCTGGATCGTCGGGCCGTCCATCACGGGGTCGGAGAACGGCAGGCCGACCTCGACCAGGTCACATCCGGCCTCGACCATCGCGCGGAGGTGGTCCTTGGACCCGGAGATCGTCGGGTAGCCCGCCGGCAGGTAGCCGATCAGCGCGGCGCGCGACTCGGCGCGTGCGGTCGAGAACACCTCGGACAACGACATCAGGCCTGTCCCCCGTCAGCGAGGCCGAAGTACTTCACGGCCGTGTCCATGTCCTTGTCGCCGCGGCCGGAGAGGTTCACGACCAGCAGCCCGTCCGGGCCGAGCGACGGGCCGAGCTTGAGCGCGCCCGCGAGGGCGTGCGAGGACTCGATCGCCGGGATGATGCCCTCGGTGCGGGAGAGCAGCGCGAACGCCTCCATGGCCTCGGCGTCGGTCACCGGGAAGTACTCGGCGCGGCCGATGTCCTTGAGGTGCGAGTGCTCGGGGCCCACGCCGGGGTAGTCGAGACCGGCGGAGATCGAGTGCGCCTCGGTGATCTGGCCGTCCTCGTCCTGCATGACGTACGACATCGCGCCGTGCAGCGATCCGGGCGTGCCCGCGGTCAGCGTGGCGCCGTGGCTGCCGCTGTCCAGGCCGGAGCCGCCGGGCTCGACGCCGACGAGGCGGACCTCAGGGTCGTCGATGAAGCCGTGGAAGATGCCGATCGCGTTCGAGCCGCCGCCGACGCAGGCGACGACCGCGTCGGGGAGCCGGCCCGCCTTCTCCAGGACCTGCTCGCGCGCCTCGATGCCGATGACGCGGTGGAAGTCGCGCACGAGCAGCGGGAACGGGTGCGGGCCCGCGGCGGTGCCGAGCAGGTAGTGCGTGTCGTCGACGTTGGTGACCCAGTCGCGCAGCGCCTCGTTGATCGCGTCCTTGAGCGTGCGCGAGCCGGACTTCACCGGGATGACCTCGGCGCCGAGCAGGCGCATGCGCGCGACGTTGAGCGCCTGCCGCTCGGTGTCGAACTCGCCCATGTAGACGACGCAGTCGAGGCCGAGCAGCGCGCAGGCCGTCGCGGTGGCGACGCCGTGCTGGCCGGCGCCGGTCTCGGCGATCACGCGCTTCTTGCCCATGCGCTTGGTGAGCAGCGCCTGGCCCAGCACGTTGTTGATCTTGTGCGAGCCGGTGTGGTTGAGGTCCTCGCGCTTGAGGAAGACGCGCGTCCCGGCGTGCTCCGCGAACTTCGGGGCCTCGGTCAGCAGGGACGGGCGGCCCGCGAAGTCCTTCAGCAGGCGCTGGAACTCGTTCACGAACTCCGGGTCGAGGCGCGCCTTGTCGTACTCCGCGGCCAGCTCGTCCACCGCCGCGATCAGGGCCTCTGGAACGAATCGGCCACCCCACGGGCCGAAGTGGCCCCGTGCGTCGGGATCGTGCGGCGTGGGCGTGAACTGGCCCATCGGGTAACTCCTCCAGCGCTGTTATCGGCAGCGCTTCATCGACTGGGCCGCGGGCACGCGGGGTGCGAACCGGCGGTCACGAGCTTGTTCACGGCGGCCTTGGGGTCGCCGCTGGTCACGAGGCTCTCGCCGACGAGCACCGCGTCGGCACCCGCACCGGCGTAAGCCATCAGGTCGCCGGGGCCGGTCACGCCCGACTCCGCGATCTTGATCGTCTCGAAGGGTAGCCCCGGCGCGATCCTGCCGAACACGTCCTTGTCGACCTCCAGCGTGTGGAGGTTGCGCGCGTTCACCCCGATGACTGAAGATCCCGCCTCCAGCGCGCGGTCGGCCTCCTCGGCCGTGTGCACCTCGACGAGCGCCGTCATGCCGAGCGACTCCACCCGGTCGAGCAGCGACACCAGCGCGTTCTGCTCCAGCGCGGCCACGATCAGCAGCACCAGGTCGGCGCCGTGCATCCGCGCCTCGTGCACCTGGTACGGCGACACGATGAAGTCCTTGCGCAGCAAGGGGATCTTCACCGTCCTCCGCACGGCGTCGAAGTCGGCGAGCGACCCGCCGAAGCGGCGCTGCTCGGTCAGCACGCTGATCACCGACGCGCCACCGGCCTCGTAGGAGGCCGCGAGCTCCGCCGGCTCGGGGATCTCGGCCAGCGCTCCCTTGGAGGGGCTGCGGCGCTTGACCTCGGCGATGACACCCACGTTCGGCCCGCGCAGCACCGACATCACATCGAGCGGAGGGGCGGTTCTGGCCGCGCGCTCCTTGACGACTTCGAAGGACAACTGAGCCTCACGAGCGGCGAGATCCTCACGCACACCTTCGAGGATGGACTCGAGAACCGTCACAGTCTTGCTCCCCTTCCCGCTACGGGGATGCTAACCCCGGCGGAGTAACGCCTCAGCCACCGGGGGTTGGCTGTCCACGCAGCTGACCGAGGTCGTGCACGTGTCACATGCGTGAATGCCAATGGATGATCTTCACTCGTTCGAGGACCGACCGCCGGGGTCCGCATCGTCAGCCGGGCCGTCGGTGGGGTCGTCGCCGCGTTCGAGCGCGCGCCACATGTCGGCCTCCGGGTCGCGCGCACGGGTCTTCTGGCCGCCGACGCCGATCTTCGGCATGCGGGCCCCGAGAACCGCCAGGAGCGCGCCGGCGAGCACCACCAGGACACCGCCCGCGACCGCGAGCCAGTGGCCGGTGAACGCGGCCGCGACACCCACGACGACCAGCAGCGCGCCGAGGACCCGCCGGACCACGCCGCTCAGCGCGACGACCGCGGCGACGGACGCGAGGCTCAGCAGCGCGACCGGCACCGACCCCGCGCCCCAGAAGGCACCCGCCGCGCCCACCAGCAGGAGCGCGGCGATCCACAGTGGACGGCTACCGTTCAACGGCCGGGGCCATCGTCTGCGCGGTGGCGATCGCGGCCAGCACCGCGCCCGCCTTGTTCAGGCACTCGTTGTCCTCGGCCAGCGGGTCGGAGTCGGCCACGATGCCGCCGCCCGCCTGCACGTACGCCACGCCGTCGCGCACGAGAGCGGTGCGGATGGCGATGGCCGTGTCCGCGTCCCCGGCGAAGTCGAAGTAGCCGACGACGCCGCCGTAGAGGCCGCGGCGGGTGGGTTCCAGTTCCTCGATGAGCTCCATCGCGCGCGGCTTGGGCGCGCCGGACAGCGTGCCGGCGGGGAAGCACGCGGCGACGGCGTCGTAGGCCGTCCTGCCCTCGGCCAGCTCACCGGTCACGGTCGACACGATGTGCATGACGTGGCTGTACCGCTCGACCTTGAAGAAGTCGACGACGTGCACGGAGCCCGGCTTGCAGACGCGGCCCAGGTCGTTGCGGCCGAGGTCGACGAGCATCAGGTGCTCCGCGCGTTCCTTCTGGTCGGCCAGCAGGTCCTTCTCGAGCAGCGCGTCCTCTTCCGGGTCCTCGGCACGCCACCGGGTGCCCGCGATGGGGTGAGTGGTCGCCTTGCCGTCGCGCACGGTGACCAGCGACTCCGGGCTGGACCCGACGATGTCGAACCCGTCGAGGCGCAGCAGGTACATGTACGGGCTGGGGTTCGTCGCGCGCAGCACCCGGTAGATGTCGAGCGCGTCGGCGTCCGTGTCGATCTCGAACCGCTGCGACACGACGACCTGGAACGCCTCGCCCGCCCGGATGGCCTCCTTGGCCTTCTCGACGGCCGCGAAGTGCTCCGCCTGCGACCGGCGGCGGCGGAACTGCGGCTTGGGCCGCGAGAACACGGCGGCCGTGGGCGGCGCCGGGGTGTGCAGCGCCGTCGTCATCTCGTCGAGGCGGCGCACCGCGTCGTCATAGGCGGCGTCGACGCGTTCGGTGGAGTCGTCCCAGTTGATCGCGTTCGCGATGAGCGTGACGGTGCCCTCGTGGTGGTCGAGCGCGGCCAGGTCGGTGGCGAGCAGCATGACCATCTCGGGCAGCAACAGGTCGTCCTCGGCGATGACCGGCAGCCGTTCCAGGCGCCTCACGGCGTCGTAGCCGATGTACCCGACCATGCCGCCGGTGAGGGGCGGCAGACCGGGCAGCGGGTCCGTGCGCAGCACCTCGACGGTCTCGCGCAACGCCTGCATCGGGTCGCCGCCGTCGGGCAGGCCCACGGGTCGCGTGCCCGTCCAGAACGCCTCGCCACCGGTGGCGGTGAGGGCGGCGGACGACCGCACGCCGATGAACGACCACCGCGACCACGAGCGGCCGTTCTCGGCCGACTCGAAGAGGAACGTGCCCGGCTGGTCCGCACCGAGCTTGCGGTAGAGGCCGACCGGCGTCTCCGCGTCCGCGAGCAGCTTGCGCACGACCGGGATGACCCGGCGGTTGACCGCGAGCTCGCGGAACTCCTCACGAGTGGGGCTCACGGCCCCCAGACCTGCGGCGGCCACGGCCCCGATGACGCTCACCATGACCACGATTGTTGCATGAATTCAACATTTGTTGAAATATGGCCCGCGTGGAGCAAGTGAACCAGAAACGCCGAGGCCGCCGCGCCGCGGGCGAGGACACCAGGTCCGCGCTCGTCGCCGCGGCACGCGAGGTGTTCGTCGAGAAGGGCTACGACGGCGCGACGGTCCGCGCGATCGCGGCCAAGGCGGGCGTGGACGCGGCCATGGTCAACCACTGGTTCGGCGGCAAGGAGGGCCTGTTCGCCCAGTCCGTGCTGCAGCTCCCGTTCGACCCGTCGGAGATCCTCAAGCGCCTGCTCGACGGCCCGGCGGACGAGGCGGGCGAACGGATCGTCCGCACGTTCGTGACGGTCTGGGACGCGACCAGCGGCGGCACGTTCGCCGCGCTGATCCGCAGCGTGACCAGCCAGCCGGAGGTCGCGAACGCGCTGAAGTCGTTCTTCGTCAACGCGATCTTCAAGAACGTGCTGGCGGAGTTCGGCGCGGAACAGCGCGAGCTGCGGGCGTCCCTGTGCGCGACGCAGATGGTCGGGCTGGGCATCGTCCGGTACGTCGTCCACTTCGAGCCGCTGGCGTCGGTCGACGTCGACACCGTGGTCAGGACGATCGGCCCGAACCTGCAGCGCTACCTCACCGGCGACCTGGGCTAGTCGCTGTCCCGGTCGGCCTCGGACAGCAGCACGGTGGCGTCGAAGCACGTGCGGTCGCCCGTGTGGCAGGCGGCGCCGACCTGGTCGACGGTCAGCAGCAGCGTGTCGCCGTCGCAGTCCAGCCTGACCTCGTGCACGTACTGGGTGTGGCCGGAGGTCTCGCCCTTCACCCACAGCTGCTGGCGGCTGCGCGAGTAGTAGGTCGCGCGGCGCGTGGTGAGCGTGCGGTGCAGCGCCTCGTCGTCCATCCACGCCACCATCAGCACCTCACCGGTGCCGCGCTGCTGCGCGACCGCGCAGACCAGGCCGTCGGGGGTGCGCTTGAGCCGCCGGGACAAGGCGGGGTCGAGCGGGCTGCTCAACGGGGACCTCCCAGGTGTTCGCGAGCGGGCCCGGTGTTGAGCAGGACCACTCCGTAGATGTGCACAGCGGACAGCACGCCGGACGCGACGCGGGCCCACGCCGGTCCGTCGGCCAGCACGATCACGAGGTGCAGCAGGGCGACCAGGACGAACACGATCATCGCCGGGTAGTGCGCGAACCGGAGCCGCAGGAGCAGCGCGGCCGCGACCGGCAGCTCCAGGACCGCGACGAACGACGGCAGCTTCAGCACGTCCGCGTCGCCGGTCGAGCGCCACAGCACCAGCCCGACCACGAAGAACACCAGCGCCCCGCCCAGCGCGACCGCCGAGGCCACCCGCACCTCGACGGGTTTCACCGCACCACGACGCCCGCCTGGCGCAGGCCGTCCTTGACCTCGCCGATGCGCAGCTGCCCGAAGTGGAAGACGCTCGCGGCCAGCACGGCGTCCGCGCCCGCGGCGACGGCCGGCGGGAAGTGGTCGACCGCGCCCGCGCCACCGCTCGCGATGAGCGGCACGTCGACCTCGCGGCGGACCAGCTCGATGAGCTCGATGTCGAAGCCGGCCTTGGTGCCGTCGGCGTCCATGGAGTTCAGCAGGATCTCGCCAACGCCCAGCTCCTGGCCCCTGGCGGCCCACTCGACGGCGTCGATGCCGGTGCCGGTGCGGCCGCCGTGCGTGGTGACCTCGAACCCGGTGCCGCCGGGGATCCGCCGCGCGTCGACCGACAGCACGATGCACTGCGCGCCGTACCGCTCGGAGCACTCCTTGAGCAGCTCGGGACGGGCGATCGCGGCGGTGTTGAGGCTGACCTTGTCCGCGCCGGCGCGGAGCAGCTTGTCCACGTCCTCGGGGCTGCGCACGCCGCCGCCGACCGTGAGGGGGATGAACACCTGCTCGGCGGTGCGGCGGACCACGTCGTACGTCGTCTCGCGGTCGCCGCTGCTGGCCGTCACGTCGAGGAACGTCAGCTCGTCGGCACCCTCGGCGTCGTACGCCCTGGCGAGCTCGACCGGGTCGCCCGCGTCGACGAGGTTCGTGAAGTTGACGCCCTTCACCACCCGGCCCCGGTCGACGTCGAGACAGGGGATGACACGGACCGCGACTGACATGCGGGAAAGCCTACAAGGGCCCTTTCCGGACTACGCTGCGGCGCCATGATCACCGAACTGGGCCGTGGCGAGTACCTGCTGCTGACGACGTTCCGCAAGGACGGCACTCCCGTGCCCACCCCGGTCTGGGTCGCGCCGGGCGCGACGGACGGCGTGATCTACGCCTGGAGCGCCAGGGACACCGGCAAGGTCAAGCGGATCCGGCGCAGCGGCGACGTGGAGATCGGGCCGTGCGACTTCCGCGGCAACCCCAAGGGCCCGTCGGTCAAGGCCCGCGCCCGCCTGCTGGACGACGCCGCCAGCGACGACGTCCGCTCCCGGATCGTCAAGAAGTACAAGATCATGGGCTGGTTGACGGTGACCGGCAGCAAGCTCCGCCGCGGACGCACCGGCTCCGTCGGCATCGAGATCACGGCCGCTGCCTGACCCGTCGACGTCGATCCAGTCCAGCCACCCGGGGTCGATGTCGACGCCACGTCGTCAACATCGACTCAACGTTGACGCCGCCGATCAACGTGGACTGCACCGCGATCAACGTCCACCTCGACTTCGTCAACCTGCACTCAACGCCTTCACCGCACCGATGACAACGTTGTCACTTCTGCACGTCGCCTGAGCGATCGATGTCGATCGGCGCTCGTCAACGTGGAATCAACGTGGACTGGATGCGTCAATGTTGAGGCGGAGTTGAGCGTCAACCCCACGTTGACCCGATGCAGTGCGTCAACCTACAGTTGACGGGTGATCCAGTTGACCGATCTCATCGTCACGGTCGCCCAGGAGGCGGACGACTCCCTCGCGCGCCTGGCGAAGGCCGTCGAGATGAGCGGTCAGCTCACCGAGCTGGGCGACCACCTGATCGGCCACTTCGTGGACGAGGCGCGGCGCGGCGGCGCGAGCTGGGCGGAGATCGGCGAGAGCCTCGGCGTCACCAAGCAGGCGGCGCAGAAGCGGTTCGTGCCGAAGGAGTCGCCGGAGCTGAGCAAGCCGTCGATGGACCGCTACACCCAGCGGTCGCGCCGGGTCATCGCGCTGGCGCGCCACCACGCGCGGTTCAGCGAGCGCATCGGCACCGAGCACCTGCTGCTGGGGCTGCTCGACGAGTCGGGCGGGCTCGCCGCCAAGACCATCGCGAAGCTGGAGTCGGGCGACGGCAGCACGCGCATCGCCGTGCTGAACCGCCTGGACAACGAGGCCAAGCAGCGGCCGGAGAAGCAGCCGTACACCGCGCACTGCAAGAAGGCCCTGGAGCTGACCGTGCGCGAGGCGCTGCGGATGGGCCACATGTTCATCGGCACCGAGCACATCCTGCTCGGCGTGCTGCTGGCGGAAGACGGGACCGCGGCCGACGTGCTGCACAACACCGGTGTCACGCACGCGGCCGCGGCCGCTCACATCGAGAAGGTCGTCAACGCACCGCAGCGAGCGCTTCCGGGAGCGTGAACGCGCCCGCGTACAGGGCCTTGCCGATGATCGAGCCCTCGACGCCGTCACGGGCGAGCTTGGACAGCGCCACCAGGTCGTCCACAGTGGACACGCCACCGGACGCGACCACGGGGGCGTCGGTGCGGGCGCAGACCTCGCTCAGCAGGTCCAGGTTCGGGCCGGTGAGCGTGCCGTCCTTCGACACGTCTGTGACGACGTAGCGGGCGCAGCCGTCGCGGTCGAGCCGGTCGAGGACCTCCCAGAGGTCGCCGCCGTCCGACGTCCAGCCGCGGCCCTTGACCCGGTGGCCCTGCTCGGTGATGCGGACGTCGAGCCCCACGGCGATCTTCTCGCCGTGCGCCGCGATCGCCTTCGCGCACCACAGCGGGTCTTCCAGCGCGGCCGTGCCCAGGTTCACGCGGGCGCAGCCGGTGGCCAGCGCGGCCTCCAGCGAGGCGTCGTCACGGATGCCGCCGGACAGCTCCACCTGCACGTCCAGCTCGCCGACGACGCGGGCGACGAGCTCGCGGTTCGAGCCGCGCCCGAACGCCGCGTCGAGGTCGACGAGATGGATCCACTCCGCTCCGTCGCGCTGCCACTGCAGGGCCGCGTCGAGCGGCTCGCCGTAGTTCGTCTCGGTACCGGCTTCGCCCTGCACGAGCCGGACGGCACGACCGTCGGCCACGTCAACAGCGGGGAGGAGTGTGAACGTCACCCCGGAAGCCTAGCGTCCCGCGTCGCGCGGTCAGGACAGGCTGGTGAGCCAGTTCTCCAGCAGGTGCGCGCCGGCGTCCCCGGACTTCTCCGGGTGGAACTGAGTCGCCCACAGCGGCCCGTTCTCGACGGCGGCCACGAACTCGTCGCCCGCGTGGTCGGCCCACGTCACGAGCGGCGGCTTGATGTGGTCGGCCGACTCCAGCTCCCACCTGCGCACGCCGTAGGAGTGGACGAAGTAGAAGCGCGTGTCCTTGTCGAGGCCCGCGAACAGCTTCGAACCCTCGGGTGCGCGGACCGTGTTCCAGCCCATGTGCGGCACGATCGGCGCTTCGAGACGCTCGACGGTGCCGGGCCACTCGCCGCAGCCCTCCGTGAGCACGCCGTGCTCGATGCCGCGTTCGAACAGGATCTGCATGCCCACGCAGATGCCGAGCACCGGACGGCCGCCGGCGAGGCGCTCACCGATGATCCGGGCGCCGCGCACCGAGTTCAGGCCCTCCATGCACGCCGCGTACGCACCGACGCCCGGCACGACCAGGCCGTCGGCCTCGCGCGCCGCCCGCGGGTCCGCGGTCACCTCGACATGGGCGCCGACCCGCTGGAGCGCGCGCTCGGCCGAGCGCAGGTTGCCGGAGCCATAGTCAAGTACGACGACACGTGCCACGACCACCAGTTTAGTCGGTCGGAACCGCTCCCTGCGTCACCGGGATGACCGGCAGCACGGTGTTGATCGGTTTCCCGCGCACGAGCTGCCGCCGCAGCGTGACCATCAGTCCGACCGTCACGACCAGGAGCAGCCCGGCGACGAGGTAGTAGACGACCATCCCGACGTTGAGCAGCACGGTCACCAGCGCCGTCACCAGGATCAACGGGAAGATCAGCGCGAGCGGCCACTTCTGCGTGTGCGGCGGCTCGAGCCCGTCCAGCACGAAGTCCGCCCTGCCCTGCTCGGTGAGCTCCGCCACCTGCGCGACCTCGGGCAGGCCCGCCATGCGGAAGAAGCCGGGGATGGCGTCCTCGGCGTTGTGGAAGTCGCGGATGCGTTCGAGGGCGCCCTTGCGGCTGGCCGCCGGGTGCAGCGCCGTGAGCTTGTCGATGGCGTCGGCCTGCCACTTGTCCTTCTCGCGCAGGTTGATCATCCCCGCGGTCGAGCGGTCGACGAGCCTGCCCACCGGACCCGACTGCTTCGCCTGCTCCGACAGCCGCAGCACCGCCTCGCGCGAGCCCCACATCGACGCGCGGCCGAGCGTGGTGGTGAAGAGGTAGAGCAGGGCGGCGTCGTCGTTCCACACGGCGAGCGCGGCGCCGTTCCCGATCTTGCGCACCCTGTTCGTCATGTACGCGGCCTCGTTGAGCTTGGTGGCCGGAGGGGGCAGCAGCACCGTGCCGGACTGCACCGGGACGAGCGCCGCGGGGCCCACGTTGCCGCTGTGCATCGCCTTCTGCAGCTCGGCGGCGTTCAACGGGGTCCAGATCAGCATTCTCACGATCAACATCATTCCTGGTCCGCCTCGCGACCCCGTGCAGACATGCCAGGATTTACGCGTTCCGGAACGGGCGGATGTGCCGGGAAGCGGTGCGCGACCGGGCATCCGGCCCAGTCGCGTCACCCCTTCACCTCTACGCGGCGCGCGACGGTGCGCCGGTCCAGTCATCCCCCATGACTGCGAACATGTTTCTTCACCCCCTGAAGAAACTCCGCACAGCGCTCCCCAACCCGACCACGTCCAAGTCGTGCGCGGCGTCATGATCCTCGGCCGTGCCGTAGTTGCGGAGCTCTGCGTGTCGTTTGACGCCTATAGAACGCACACGGTGCGGGGTTTGTTGCAGTGACTCGGACACAAGATGAGATGAAGTTCCCTCGAGGTACGGCTCCACCACCATGACGTCGGCGTGGTCCGTCTCCCGCACCGCCTTGCGCAGTCCGTCCGAGTCGAACGGTCGGACCGTGGCCGCGTACAGCACCGTGACGTCCGCGTTCTCCGACTCGACGGCTTTGAGCACACGGTCGAGCATCGGCCCGACGGCGACCACAACACCGCGCTTTCCGTGCCGCAGAGCGGTGAATCCCTCGCCGACCGGATACGCCTGTGCGTTCGCGTGCAGTGAAAGCCTGACGTAGACCCGGTTGTCGTCCTTCAGCGCCTGACGGAGCAACGGCGTGACCTCGTCCGCATGACCCGGCACGTGCACGGTCCAGCCGGGAAGCGTGTCGAACAATGCCACGTCACCTGGCGACTGGTGCGTACGTCCCCACGCCGGGTCGTCGTAGGACGCGCCGATGCTCACGAACACCGCGCCCACGTCCTGATGGCCGATGTCGAGCTTGATCTGTTCGTAGGGCCGTTCGACGAGGAACGGCGCGTAGCTGTGCACGACCGGCCGCAGTCCCGCCAACGCCAGACCGCTCGCCACGCCGACCATGGTCTGCTCGCGGATCCCGACGTCGACGACGCGTTCGTTCTCCTGCGGGAACTCGTTGCTGGAGATCACCGCGGTGACCACGGCGATCCGCGGGTCGTGCCCGATCTCCTCGTTGACCGTCCTGACGAACGCCTGGCGCATCGTGGTCATCGTTCAGCTCTTCTCGATCTGCGCGACGACCGCGTACGGGCGGTCGTGCGGGGCGGTGAGTGCGGCGAAGAGGGCCTCGTGGTCGCGGCCGTCGACCTCGGCGGTCTGCCAGCCCTCGACGGCGAAGCGCCGTGCGATGCCGCCGGGCCAGCCGTACATGGCGGACCGGTTGTCGATCACGACGGCGGTGAGGTTGGCGACGCCGAGCCGTGCCGCCACCGCGATCGCCTCGTGGTTGCTGCCTTCGTCGAGCTCACCGTCGCCGACCAGCACGAACGTGCGCCCGCGGCTCCCGCCGATCCGCTGCCCGATGGCCGTGCCGACCGCGATCGGCAGCCCGTGCCCGAGCGAGCCGCTGCTGATCTCCACACCGCGTACGAGCACCCGGTCGGGGTGCTGGCCGAGCGGGCTGTCCCACGACGTCCAGCAGTCCAAAGTGGACTCGTCGATGAACCCCTTCTCCGCGAGGACCGCGTAGTAGGCCATCGGACCGTGTCCCTTGGACAGCAGGAACCGGTCGCGGTCCGGGTCGTCGACGGTGGCGGGCGTGACGTCGAGGACCCGGTCGTACAGGACCCAGAGCACGTCGATCGTGGAAGCAGCCGCCCACTCGTGCTTCTCGTCCCCTGCCATCCTCGCGAAGAGCTCTGGTATCCGTTGCATGGCACCAACTGTTCAACCTCGACCATGCTGGAGGTCAAGCGGTTACCATGATCCGGTGAGCAAGTTGCCGGAAATGCTGACCATCGGCCAGGTAGCGGAACGCAGCGGCGTCCCCCACACAGCGCTGCGCTTCTACGAGGACAGGGGCCTGATCGGCTCCATCCGCACCGCGGGCAACCAACGGCGCTACCAGCGCTCGGTGCTGCGCCGCCTGGCCTTCATCCGCACGGCGCAACGGGTGGGCCTGACCCTGGAGGACGTCCGCGACGCCCTCGCCCAGCTCCCCGACAACCGCACACCCACGAAGTCCGACTGGGAACGCCTCTCCCGCTCGTGGAAGGCAGAGCTGGACGCGCGCATCGACGCCCTGTTCCGCCTGCGCGACAGGCTGACCGGCTGCATCGGCTGCGGCTGCCTCTCGCTGCGCAGCTGCTCGCTGCAGAACATCGACGACGAGCAGGCCTCACACGGCCCCGGCGCCCCCCAGCTCAAGCCGGTCCTGGAGGGCGGCACCCTGTAGGAACTCCCCGACCGCCCGCAGATAACCGTCGGGCTCGTCGACGTGCACCATGTGGCCGGCATCCTCCAGCACCACCGCACACGCCTCCGGCACCGCTTCCAGCGTCGGCTCGACCAGCTGGACCGGAAACGTCATGTCGTACCGCCCGTGCACCAGCAACACGGGGATGCCTAGCTCCGCGATCCTCTGCGCCGCATCGGGAATCCGCGGCGACACAAGAGTTCCGCTCTGCAGCTGCCGCACCCAGTCGCCCCCGAACCTGACCTCATCCAGCCGGCGCAGGTACTCGGCCATGGCCTCGGCACGCCAGATGTTGGCCAGCGCCGCGGCGAACGCCTCGGCGCGCACGCACTCCTCCGGCGTCAGGTCCTCGCGCTGCCAGGGATCCTCTTGGCGAGCCAGGATCTCGTCACGCTCCACCCACCCGTCGAACGCGTCCGGCGGCACAGGCAGAACGCTGCTGCCCGACACGATCAGGCTGCGCACCCGCGACGGATGACTGATCGCGAACCGCTGCGCCAGCATGCCGCCGTACGAATGGCCGAGCACGTCCGCCCGCTCCACGCCGAACGCGTCGAGCACCCGCACGAGATCGTCCACCACGCCGTCGGGGTGGTACTCGGGAACGCGTCCCGACCGGCCGCATCCGCGCAGGTCGGGCATCAGCAGGCGGCGGTCCTCCAGGCGGTGGAGCGGGTCGCGGAGGTAGCTGTGGTCCCAGTCCGGGCCGCCGTGGATGGCGAGCAACGTGCGGTCGCCCGCACCCTCCACGCGGTCGCTCCCACCGTTCGCGCAGTCGCCCGCACCATCCGCGCGATCGCCCCCACCCTCCGCGCGGTCGCCCGCACCATCCGCACGGTCGCCTGGCCCCTCCTGCCAGGCCACGAAGATCTCGGGCTCGCCGGGCACCATCCGCTCACGCCACACGATCTCCATCCAACCGGACGACGGGCCGGCCGGTCAGGGTTTCGGCCAACGCACCGAACATAACCGTCACCTGCCCCTCCGCCCTCGACATCCGTCGTCCGCAGCCCCCGCGCTCCGCCTATTTGCGGGAGGCGGTTGACCATGAAATCAGGACATCTACCAGACGGCCCCAGGCGTGGATCAGGACGAGGACCACCCGTTCGAGTGAGTCCCAGGCGCGGGAACGACGCGCAAAACGGCTGGACAGGCTGTGGTTTGCTGAGGAGCAAATGGAACAAGACAGAATGATCCGCCTCTCCAAGCGGATGTCCAAGGCGCTCCGGCACCAGCCCGAGCGGGTCGGCCTCACCCTCGATCCCGCCGGGTGGGTGCCGGTCGAGGAGTTGCTCAGCGCGCTGGGGATTTCCGCCGCGGAGATGCGTGAGGTCGTGGAGCGCAACGACAAGAAGCGGTTCACGGTCGAAGGGGACCGCATCCGGGCCAACCAGGGGCACAGCGTCGAGGTGGACCTCGGGTTGCCGGTGGCCGTGCCGCCTGACGTGTTGTTCCACGGCACGGTGGCCCAGTACCTCGACGACATCATGCGCGACGGGCTCAGGCCCATGTCGCGGCACGACGTGCACCTGTCGCCCGATCGTGAGACCGCGACCAGGGTCGGGGCGCGGCGTGGGCGGCCGGTGATTCTCACGGTGGACGCCGCGGCCATGCACGGGGACGGGCACGAGTTCCGGCTCAGTGCCAACGGGGTGTGGCTCGCTCAGCACGTGCCCGCGCGGTACCTCGGGACCTAGCAGGCACGGTCCGCGGGGAGTTCGGTGCCGACGTAGCGGCGCCAGTCGTCGGCGGTCAGGGTTCGGGCTGACGTTGTGCAGGCTGTGCGGACCCAGTTGTCGGCGGAGAGGTCCCAGGCGCGCAGCGGGGCGTCGGAGATCGCTGTGACCAGGCGGTCGGGGCCGTCGAAGGCCGTGCCGATGCGGCCGAAGCGGCCTCGTCGGGAGGTCAGGGGGACCTCGCCCACGCGGTCGCCGGTGGTCAGGTCGGTGAGGACCAGCGACTGGGTTCGGGTCAGGTGGACGGCGAGGCTCGTGTCCGGCGTTGCGGTGATGCCCGGCAGGTGGTCCGGGGACGTGGCGAGCGTGCGGGGTGCGGAGCCGGTCTTGTCCAGGATCTCGATGGTGCCGGGGCGTTGGACCAGCAGGTGGTCGTCGGTGAACGTCACCGCGTCGGCTCGGCCGGCCAGTGAGCGGCGGGTGCCGGTGGTGGTGTCGATCAGCTCGACCGAGTCCTGGGTCGCCACCGCGACCTGCGTGGTGTCCTGGCTGATGGCGGCCAGACCGGCGGCCGGGGGCCAGCCCGCGTGGTCCAGGCGGCGGCCGAGGGGGATGGTGCGCTCATCGGTGAAGTCCGGGCCGGAGAACACCTGGACGTCGCCCTGTTCGTTCACGGTGACCAGCCGGCTGTCGTCGGGTGCGGCTCGCATCGCCACCAGGTGCTCGGCGACGACGTCGCCCTTCCAGCGGGAGGTGCGGCGCAGGACCGGCTGGGTCTGCCAGGTCTCGCCGATGCCTTCGGGCAGGGTCACCAGGTAGAGGTGGTCGCCGGCGGCGTTCCAGGCCACCGGGCCGAAGTCGCTGTCCGGGCCGACCGACTCGGTCAGCGTTCCGGACGACACCTCCGCGCCCGCGGTCACGGCCGTCCTGCCGTGCGAGGCCGCGAGCCACGGGGCCGGGCAGGCGTTGCAGGACAACGGGGTCCGGGTCGGCAGCGGTGAGCTCAGGCGGGTGTTCCTGGTGAGGTCCCACAGCACCAGGCGGTCGTGCGAGGCGGAGACCAGGCGGTTCGAGGAGCCCAGGAACTCGACGAACGGCGTCTCGCTGGCGCCTTCGAGCCGGGCGAGTTCGCCCGTGCCGGTCAGGTCGTAGACGTGGATCGTGCCGTTCTCGGCGACCGCGGTGCGGGTTCCGTCGTTGGTGATGGCGACGTGCGACGGGGTGGGGCGGCCAAGGCGCACTTCGGCGTCCTGGGTGTTGAAGCCGAACGTCGGGTTCGTGGTGTGCCACACCCTGGTCAGGCCGTCGGTCGACCAGCCGAACTGGGCGCCGTCGGCGGAGGCGCCGTACCAGGAACCGTTCGCGGGCAGCACTTCGCCGCGTGCCGTGGACACGGCCTCCTGAGAGGTCAGAGAGCGGCGCACCCATTCGGTGTCGGACAGCTCCACCAGCGTCTCGTCGTCGGGCAGCCGCAGCACGAGCAACGGGAACGCCGTTCCGTCGCGCTGCGCCAGGCGGTCTTTCTGTCCATCGTGGACGATCGACAGGAAGCGGTCCGCCTCCATGGCGCGGAAAGCGGTGAACCGACCGGACGGCGACACCGCGACCAGTCCGGACGACAGGTCGGCCGGCACGTCGAACCGCCGCACGGCGGACGAACCGTCCCAGCGCACCGCCGAGCCCGCGGCGAACGCGGCGATCACGCCGCCATCGGCACTGACCGCCACCGCCGTCACCGGGGCCGAGCCGATCCTGGTCTCGGAACGCGCGGAAGCACCCAGGTCCAGCCGGACCACGCGGCCGTCGGAGGTGCCGGCGACCGCGACCTTGCCGTCGGCCGACGCGGCCAGGGCGGTCACCTCGCCGCCGACCTGCACGTACCGGTCGAGCTGCGGGGACGCGGTCAGCGCCTGGAACAGCGCGGACCGGGTCTGCGGGTTCGGCTCGACGCGGTAGGCCTCGGCGGCGAGCACCTGCGCCAGCCCGAGGTCGGTGCGCAGGTTAGCGACGGCCGCCGAGGCGAGGCCGCGTGCCGTGGCGGTGCGGGCCTCCCTTGTCGCGTTGCCGCGTTGCACCTCGGCCGTCACCAGTGCCGCGACGACGAGGACCACCGATGCCACGGCCGCGCCGCGCGCGAACCGCACCGAACGGCGGTGCAGGCGGACGTGCTCACCGACCAGGTCGTCGGACGGGACGCCGCGCACCGCGCTCGCGATGTCGGCGACGCCCTGCCGGAAGCGCGGGTTCGACTCGTCGGCGAGCGTCACCCGCCGCAGGTCGACCCAGCGCGGTTCCTGCCCCAGGACCTTCCGCACCGCGGGCGGCACCGACCGCGCGTACTCGCCGGAGGTCAGCACGACGAGGATCCGCTCCGCCGACCGGTGTTCCAGCCACCAGCCGAGCTGGCGCACGACCCGGTCGGGCAGCTCCGGCGACGCCGTCAGGACGAACCAGCGCGACCGGGCCAGCGCACTCTCGTCGTCGAGGGCGACCCTCAGCGCACGCGGCCGGTACCAGGGTTTGGCGAACCGCTCCACACCGCGCCGCAACGCCGGGGCGAGCGTGCCGTCCAGAGCGCCGCTGTGCGAGAGGAACGCGTCGTACTCGGGCTCGGTCACGCGCGTGATCTTCTCGGTTCGGGGCTAGATGAGCCAGAGCACCGCGCCGCCGACCGCGAGAACGGTCAGCACGAGGAGGATGACCGCCAGCACCCTGGCGGTCTTCCACGTCGTGTACACGCCACCGCCCAGGAAGCCCGCGAGGGCCAGCAGACCGATGACGACGACTTCCTTCGGCATCTACAGCACGCCCTTGGTCGACGGGATGCCGCCGACGCGCGGGTCGGGCTCCACGGCCGTGCGCAGGGCACGCGCGATCGCCTTGTACTCGGCCTCGGCGATGTGGTGCGGGTCGCGGCCGTACTCGACGCGCACGTGCAGCGCGATCTGGGCGTGGAAGGCCAGCGACTCGAACACGTGCCGGTTCAGCACGAACGGGTAGTTGCCGCCGATGACGAACGAGTTGAACTGCTCCGGCTCGCCGCGGTGCACGGTGTAGGGGCGGCCCGACACGTCGACGGAGGCGTGCGCGAGGGTCTCGTCCATCGGGATCCAGCAGTCGCCGAACCGGCGGATGCCCTTCTTGTCCCCCAACGCCTCCCGCAGCGCCTGGCCCAGCACGATCGCGATGTCCTCGACCGAGTGGTGCGCGTCGATGTGCGTGTCACCGGTCGCGCGGACGGTCAGGTCGAAGCAGCCGTGCACGCCGAACGCGGTGAGCATGTGGTCGTAGAACGGCACGCCGGTGCTGATCTCGACCTTGCCGGTGCCGTCGAGGTCGATCTCGACGTGGACCGACGACTCCCTGGTGGTGCGCTCGACCTTGCCCACACGACTCACCGGCTGACCTCCAAGCTGGCCGCGAGGAAGGCGTCGTTCTCCTCGGGCGTTCCGATGGTCACCCGCAGGTGACCCGCGATTCCGACGTCCCGGATGAGCACGCCGTGGTCCAGGTAGGACTTCCAGGTCTCGCGCGCGTTCTCGAACCAGCCGAACAGCACGAAGTTCGCGTCCGAGGGCACGACCTGGAAACCCTGCTCCCGCAACGAGGCCATGACCCGGTCGCGTTCGGCGGCCAGCAGCGCCACCGAGCCCAGGGTCTCGGCCGCGTGCCGCAACGACGCCCGCGCGGCCGCCTGCGTCAGTTGCGAGAGGTGGTACGGCAGGCGCACCAACTGCAACGCGTCGACCACGGCCGGGGCCGCCGCCAAGTAGCCCAGGCGCCCGCCGGCGAAGGCGAACGCCTTGGACATCGTGCGCGAGACGATCAGCCGCGAGCCGAACTCGTCAAGCAGCTTGATCGCGCTCTCCTGCGGCGAGAACTCCGCGTAGGCCTCGTCGACGACGATCACACCCGTGGTGGAGGCGATCAGCAGCCGCAGGTCCTCGAGCGGGATGGACTGGCCGGTCGGGTTGTTCGGCGACGTCACGAAGACGACGTCCGGGCGCGTCTCGGCGATCACCGCGGCGGCCTTCTCGACGTCCAGCGAGAAGTCGGGACGGCGCGGCGTCGGCGACCACTCGGTGCGCGTGCCGGCGGCGATGATCGGGTGCATCGAGTACGACGGCTCGAAGCCCAGCGCGACCCGGCCGGGACCGCCGAACGCCTGCAGGACCTGCTGGAGGATCTCGTTGGACCCGTTGGCGGCCCACACGTTCTCGGCCGTCAGCGTGACCGAGGTGGCCTCAGTGAGGTAGGCCGCCAGGTCCTCGCGCAACGCCACCGCGTCGCGGTCCGGGTACCGGTGCAGGTCTCCCGCGATCTCCGCCACGGCAGCCACCACGTCGGCGGCCAGCGCGTCCGTCGGCGCGTACGGGTTCTCGTTGGTGTTCAGGCGGTACGGCACGTCGAGCTGCGGCGCGCCGTAGGGCGTGCGGCCGCGCAGGTCCTCGCGCAGGGGCAGGTCGGACAGCTCCACGCGTGCGCCGACAACAGGCTTCATCGGGCGAACCTCGCGGTGACGGCCTGCCCGTGCGCGGGCAGGTCTTCGGCGTTGGCCAGCGCGACGACCTTGTCGGCGACCTCCCGGAGTGCTTCCTCGGAGTAGTCGATCAGGTGGATGCCGCGCAGGAACGTCTGCACGGACAGCCCGGACGAGTGCCGCGCGCAGCCACCGGTCGGCAGCACGTGGTTGGAGCCCGCGCAGTAGTCGCCCAGCGACACCGGGGCGTACGGACCGATGAAGATCGCGCCCGCGGATCGGATCCGCGCAGCGACGGAGCGGGCGTCGCGCGTCTGGATCTCCAGGTGCTCGGCGGCGTAGGCGTCGACGACCCGCACGCCTTCGTCCACGGAGGACACCAGCACGATGCCGGACTGCTTGCCGCTCAGCGCGGTGCGGATGCGGTCGTGGTGCTTCGTCGCGCCGATCTGGCGTTCCAGCTCGGCGTCCACCGCGTCCGCGAGCTCGTCGGAGTCGGTGACGAGCACCGACGCGGCCAGCGGGTCGTGCTCGGCCTGGGAGATGAGGTCCGCGGCCACGTGCACCGGGTCGGCGGTCGAGTCGGCGAGGATCGCGATCTCGGTCGGTCCTGCCTCGGAGTCGATGCCGATGAGACCGCGCAGCAGGCGCTTGGCCGCGGTCACGTAGATGTTGCCGGGGCCGGTGACGACGTCGACCGGCGTCAGCTCGGCTCCGTCGGTGTCCACGCCGCCGTGCGCCATCAGCGCCACGGCCTGCGCGCCGCCGGCGGCCCAGACCTCGTCGACGCCGAGCAGCTCGGCGGCGGCCAGGATCGTCGGGTGCGGCAGGCCGCCGAACTCGGCCTGCGGCGGGGACACCACCACGAGCGACTCGACGCCCGCGATCTGGGCGGGGACGACGTTCATGACGACGGTGGACGGGTAGACGGCGAGGCCACCGGGCGCGTACAGGCCGACGCGCGCGACCGGCACCCACTTCTCCGTGACGGTGCCGCCGGGCACGACCTGCGTGGTCGTCTCGGTGCGGCGCTGGTCGGCGTGCACGCGGCGGGTGCGGGCGATCGCCTCCTCGAGCGCCTCGCGCACGGCCGGGTCGAGCGAGGCCAGTGCGGACGAGAGCTCGGACGCGGGCACGCGGACCGTTTCGGGACGGACGCGGTCGAACTTCTCGGTGTACTCCAGGACGGCCTCGACGCCGCGTTCCGCCACCGCGTCCACCACCGGCCGGACGTGATGCAGCACCGCGTCCACGTCCACCTCTGCGCGCGGCACGATGGCGCGCAACTGAGCGGGAGTCGTGGTGCGACCTCGCAGGTCGATGCGGTTGAGCATGCCCACAGCCTAGTTCCCGCGGAAATCTGTTAAAGGTCACCCCGCTATCGGCGCTACTGCGCCTGTGACGTCCCGGTCACGCTCGGTCGGGCACAACTCCGTCGCAAACCCCTGCTGATGATGGAGGAACGATGTTCAGCAAGAGCCGCGGCAAGATCGCCGCAGTGCTCGCCGTCTGCCTGCCCGTGCTGGTAGCGGGCATGGCGTCGCCCAGCACGGCCGACTCCGGCCGCTACCTGCTGGAGGTCACGGCGAACACGTCCGCAGAACGCACCCAGGTCGCCCAAACTGGTGTCGACGTGCTCGGCGCGACCAAGCTCACCACGGTGTCGGTGGTCGCGGACAAGTCGCAGTACCAGGCCCTGAAGGCGACCGGTCTGCCGATCAGGTACGTCGGCGACTTCGAGCAGCAGCTCAAGAGCCTCGGCAAGGTGGACTTCACGGACCCGGTCCCCGGTCAGGTCGGCACGCAGGACTTCCCGTCCGGCTACACCGGCTACCACAACTACGCCGAGATGACGGCCGAGCTCCAGCAGACCGTCACCGACCACCCGTCGCTCGCGAGCCTGCGCAGCATCGGCAAGAGCTACCAGAACCGGGACATCTGGGCGCTCAAGATCAGCGACAACGTCGCGACCGACGAGAACGAGCCGGAGGTGCTGTTCACCTGCAACCAGCACGCCCGCGAGCACATCACGGTCGAGCAGTGCCTGCAGATCATCAAGCGCTACACCGACAACTACGCGAACTCGGCGATCAAGAGCCTGGTGGACAGCCGCGAGGTGTGGTTCGTCCCGATGGTCAACCCCGACGGCGTCGAGTACGACATCGCGACCGGGTCGTTCCGCGGCTGGCGCAAGAACCGCCAGGGCAACGGCACCGACCTCAACCGCAACTGGGGCTACAAGTGGGGCTGCTGCGGCGGTTCCAGCGGCAGCAGCACGTCCGACACGTACCGCGGCACGGCGGCGTTCTCCGCGCCGGAGACCAACGTGGTCAAGAACTTCGTGAACTCGCGTGTCGTCGGTGGCGTCCAGCAGATCAAGACGAACATCGACTTCCACTCGTTCTCGGAGCTCGTGCTGTGGCCGTTCGGCTACACCACCGCCAACACGGCGCCGGGTCTGGACGCGACGGAGGAACGCGCGTTCCGCACGCTCGGCCAGCAGATGGCCGCCACCAACGGCTACACGCCGGAGCAGGCGAGCGACCTGTACATCACCGACGGCAGCATCGACGACTGGATGTGGGGCCAGCACAAGATCTGGTCGTACACCTTCGAGATGTACCCGAGCGGCGGCGGACTCGACAGCTTCTACCCGCGTGACACCGTCATCGCGGCGCAGACCTCGCGCAACGACCGGGCCGTCGACCTGTTCGTCGGCTACTCGGACTGCGTGAAGCGGGTCATCAACGTGTCCTGCTGACCCTCTCCAGGGCCTGGTCGACCTCCTCGAGGGTGACGAAGTAGTGCGGGGACGCCCGCACTACCTCGTCCAGGCCGCGCCGGGTCATGTCGAACCTCGTCGACGCGCGCTGCGACACGGTGACGGCGACGCCGTCGTCCCAGAGCCGGTCCTTGAGCTCCATCGGCGGCACGCGGTCGCTGGTGAACGTGACGATGCCCGACCGCCGTTCGCCGAGGTCCTGGACGGTGATGCCGGGCAGGGCCGCGAGTCCCTCACGCAAGCGCCTGGCGCGCTCCCCCACCTCGGCCTCGATCACATCCAGGCCCTTGGCCAGCGCGTACCTCGCGGCGGCGATCAGGCCGAGCCGGTCGGCGACGCTGAACTCCCAGAGCTCGAACACCCGCGCGTCGTCCCGCGGCTCGAACCGGTCCAGGTCGGTCCACTCGGCGGCGCTGTGGTCCATCAGGCGCGGCCTCAGCCGCCGGCGCACGTCGTCGCGGACGACCAGGGCGCCCGTGCCGCGCGGTCCTCGCAGCCACTTGCGGCCGGTGCACACGAGCATGTCGTAGTCGGTGCCGCTGAGGTCGATCTGACCGGTGGACTGGCAGGCGTCGAGCAGCACCAGCGCGCCCACCTCGCGGGCCTTCGCCGTGACCTCGTTCACCGGGTTGACCAGGCCGCCGTTGGTCGGGACGTGCACCAGCGAGATCAGCTTGACCCGCTCGTCGAGGTCCAGGGCGTCGACGTCGAGCTGGCCGTGGCGGTCGGACGGGACCACCTCGATCGTGGCGCCGGTCTCCTCGGCGCGGCGCAGCATCGGCACGGCGTTGCCGCCGTACTCGACCTCGGTCACGAGGACGCGGTCGCCCTTCGCGAGCGGGACGGCGTCGAACGCGGTGAGCCACGAGCGGGTCGCGCTGTCGGTGAAGGCGACCTCGGACGGCTCGCAGCCGAAGAGCTCGGCCAGCACGCCGTAGCCGGCCTCCAGGTCGTCACGGCGTTCCGCGGCGGCCCGGTAGCCGCCGATCTCGGTCTCGCGGCGCAGGTGCCCGACGACCTCGTCCACGACCGGGGCGGGCGGGATCGACGAACCGGCGCTGTCCAGGAAGATCAGGTCGCTCACGGCCCGCACTCTGCCACGAAATAGGCTCGTCGCCATGGTGGAGATCCCCTACGGCAAGCGCATGCGGCCGCGCTACTGGCGGTTCCTGATCATCACGGCGGTCGGGATCGCCCTGGTCGCGTTCGCCCTCGACGTCCCGTGGCTGCTGATCACCCTCAGCGTCCTCGGTGTGCTGAACGCCGTCGTGTGCGTGGGCGCGCTGTACGTCCTGCACAAGCAGCCGCACACGATCTCCGCCGACGAGCTGCGGCTGCGGCAGCTCGGGTTCTTCGACTGGCGCATCCCCACCGAGGACCTCGGTGCGGCGCAGGTCGCCGAGCGTTCCCACAAGGGGCAGCGCAGCGTCGAGGTGATCGGGGACGCGCTCGTCATCCAGTCGCTGACCAAGACCAACGTGTCGGTGCCGTTCCACGAGCCGCAGCTGGTGAACCTCGGCAAGACCGGCGTGCGGCGGGTCGAACGGGTCGAGTTCTGGGCGGACGACCCGCAGAAGGCCGTTCAGGACATCAACGCCCGGACTACTTAGGCTCCCACTTGTCCAGGTTCCACCACGGACCCCAGGCCAGCGCGCCGTAGGAGTTCGGGTCGACCACGGGCTCGTAGCCGTTCCACGAGTCGCGCAGCACGTAGGCGTGCTCCGGGAACACCAGCACCACCATCGACGGCGCCGCGACGAACGCCTGCTGGAACAGCTTGTACGCCACCGCCCGCTGGGCCGGGTCGATCAGCCTGCGGCCGTTCTCCAGGGCCTCGTCGGCGGCGGGGCTGCCCTGGCCGCGCAGGCCGTAGAGCATGAGGTCGGGGTCGAACGGCGAGCCCTCGCCGTAGAGCAGTGCGTCGGTGCCCATGCGTGGGCGGATCGCATCCCACGACAGGCCCGCGAGCTGCACGTCCACCCCCACGGCCTTGGCGTCGGCGGCGAACGCCGTGGCGAGGTCGGCGCGCAGGTCGTCGCCCAGCGGGTACATGAGCGTGAAGCGGGCGGCGACGCCCTCGCGGACCCGGATGCCGTCGGCGCCGGGGACCCAGCCCGCCGCGTCGAGCAGGCGCGCGGCCTCGGCCTTGTCGAAGCGGAACTTCGCGCTCGGGTCGAACACCTCGGCCAGCGCGTCCGGCACCGGCGTGTACGCGATCGTGCCCTTGCCCTCCAGCAGGCTGTCGATCATGCCCTGGCGGTTGGTGGCGTAGTTCAGGGCGAGCCGGATCGCGGTGTTGCCGGTGACCGGGTGCGCGGCGGGCAGCGTGACGGACCGGTAGTCGGCGCTGCGGTGGTACTGCACCGACAGGCCCGACCTGCCGGTGAACGACTCGGCGAGCTTGGGCGGCAGCACCGTGCCGTCGAACTCGCCGTCCTGCATGCGGCGGGCGCGCTGGGTGTCGTCGGCGACGAAGACGACCGTCACCTTCTTCACCTTGGGCGCGCCGCCGAAGTAGCCGTCGTTGGCCTCCAGCAGCAGCCGGTCGCCCTTCTTCCACTCGCTGACCTTGTAGGGACCGGTGCCGACCGGCTGTCCGTCCGGGTTCGCCTGCTCGCTGGGCAGGATGCCGAGCACGAGCAGGTGCGGGAACGCGGCCTGCGTCTGCGCGAGGGTGAAGCGGACGGTCGACGGGTCGACCTGCTCGACGCCCTTGAGCGTGCTGAACCGGTCCTTGACCTGGCTCTGCAGCGCGGCGGTGTAGGTGGCGACGACGTCCTCGGCGCCGAACGCGGTGCCGTCGGTGAACCTGACGTCGCCGCGCAGCTTCACCGTCCAGCTCAGCCCGTCCGCGGCCGGTTCGGGCAGGTCGGCGGCGAGGTCGGGCCGCAGCGAGCCGTCCTGGCGGTGTTCGACGAGACCGTTGTAGATCTTCGACACGCCCTGCGCTCCGTAGCCGAGCAGCGGGTTGAGCGTCGCCGGCTCGTCGCGGTCGGCCAGCACGATCGACGTGCCGTTCGTGCCACCGTCCGGACGCGGTGTGGCGGTCTCGGTGCAGCCCGCGACGGCCAGCAACACGACGAGGAGCAGTGGGGAACGACGCACGGGTCGGACCCTACAGTGGTCCCCATGCGCATCGCCGTGAGTCAGATCAGCTCCACCACCGACCCCAGGTCGAACCTGGAACTGGTCCGCGACGCGGTGCGCAGGGCCGACGGGGCGCGGGTCGTGCTGCTGCCCGAGGCGACCATGTGCCGCTTCGGCGTGCCGCTCGGGCCGGTCGCGGAGCCGCTGGACGGGCCGTGGGCGTCGGCGGTGCGCGAGATCGCCGTGCAGCACGACGTCGTGGTCGTGACGGGGATGTTCACGCCCTCCGGCGACCGGGTGACGAACACGCTGCTGGTCACCGGGCCCGACGTGCACCTGGGCTACGACAAGATCCACCTGTTCGACGCGTTCGGGTTCCAGGAGTCGCGCACGGTCGCGCCGGGTTCGGACGTGGTGACGTTCGAGGTCGACGGGGTGACGTTGGGCGTGGCGACCTGCTACGACGTGCGTTTCCCCGAGCTGTTCCGCGCGCTGGCCGACCAGGGCGCGTCCGCCGTGCTGCTCGGGGCGTCGTGGGGCGCCGGGCCGGGCAAGAAGGAGCAGTGGGAGCTGCTGGTGCGGGCGCGGGCGCTCGACTGCACGTCGTTCGTCGTGGCCTGCGGGCAGGCCTACCCCGGTGACCTGGGATCCACCGCGCCGACCGGGATCGGCTACTCGACGGTCGCGGACCCGTTCGGCAACGTCGTGCTCCAGCTCTCCGACCGGCCCGAGGTGTCGGTCGTGGACCTCGACCTCGGCGTGGTGGAGGAAGCGCGGAAGGTGTTGCCGGTGCTGGCGAACCGACGCTTGACCTCCAGCTAGGTCGAGCCCGCACGATCGGGCCCATGACTCTTCCCGCACTGCCCCCGTTCGTCCGCGGCCGCACCGACCTCGACGGCTTCACGCTCTACCGCACCGGCGGGATGGCCGGCCGCGCCGAAGCCGTCGGCTGCGTCGTGCTGGTCACGATCGACACCGACGACGAGGCGACCGCGAAGGCGTGGGTCGACTCGGTGTTCGTGGCGCTGGCGAGCGACCCGAAGTCCCACCCCGGCGGCATCTCCGCCGCGTTCCACGTCAGGAACGACGGCAGGCAGGTGGTCAACTACGCGGAGTGGCGCAGCGCCGACGACCACGTCGACGCCTTGTCCGACGGCAACGGCGTCGGTTCGGCCACCGCTGACTGGCGCCGGGTGCAGAGCTTCCCCGGCGTCCGTCAGGGTGGTTTCGTGCGCTACCGGCCGCTAGCGCAGGTCCAGGCCGAGGTCGAGTGACGGGCTGGAGTGCGTGAGACCGCCGACCGCCAGGTAGTCGACGCCGGTCTCGGCGTACGCGCGGGCCACGTCCAGCGTGAGCCCACCGGACGCCTCCAGCTTCACGTTCGCGGGCCTGCGCGCGACGGCCTCCGCGCACTGCTCGGGCGTGAAGTTGTCCAGCAGCACCAGTTCCGCGCCCTCGGCGATCGCCTCGTCGAGCTGCTCCAGGCTGTCGACCTCGACCTCCATCAGCAGCTCCGGCGCGTGCGCGCGGGCGGCGCGGATCGCGGCACCGACCGACCCGGCCGCGGCGACGTGGTTGTCCTTGATGAGGATCGCGTCGCCGAGGCCCATGCGGTGGTTCACCCCGCCACCGCACCGGACCGCGTACTTCTGCAGCAGCCGCAGGCCCGGCAACGTCTTGCGGCTGTCGCGGACCTTCGCGCCGGTGCCCTCGACCGCGTCGACCCAGAGCGCGGTCCGCGTAGCGATGCCGGACAGGTGGCAGACCAGGTTCAACGCCGTGCGCTCGACCGTGAGCAGGGCGCGGGTCGAGCCGGTGAGCACCAGGGCGGGTTCGCCCGGCACGGCCTTGGCGCCGTCGGCGGCCTCGGCGACCACCTCGACGTCGGGCAGGTAGCGCTGGAAAGCCGCGCGCGCCACGGAGACGCCGCACAGCACGCCCGATGAGCGCGGGGTGATCTCCGCGGTGGCCACGGCGTTCTCCGGCACCGTCGCCAGCGTCGTGGCGTCGAGGCCGTAGCGGAGGTCCTCCTCCAGGGCGAGCTGGATGACGCGGTTCGCGTCGTCCCAGTCGATTCCGAGCTGCTCGGTGGCGGTCATGCGACACCCTCCGCGAGAACGGGATCGGCCAGCACGGGCTGACCGGTCGGGGTGAGCCGGACGAGCTGGCTGCGCTGCCACTGCGGCGAACGCTCGGTGAAGTCCGTGCGGACGTGGCAGCCGCGCGACTCGGTGCGTTCCTGCGCCGCGGCGATCAGAGCGCGGGCGGCCAGGGTGAGCGCCGCGTCCTCGACCAGTTCGCGCGACTCCAGCTGCTTGTCCACAGTGGACACGTCGAGCACCGAGCCGACGACCGCGAGGCCTTCCGCGTCGCGGCCGATCGCGGCGTAGCGGGACATCACGCGCTGGAGCATGTCCCGGTCCGCCACCGGTGCCGTCGGCAGCACCGGGTCGATGCCGCGGGCGGGCGCGATCAGGCCGATCGCCAGGTCGGCGGCCACGGCCTCGGCGGCGCGGGTGCCGCAGACCAGGCCTTCGAGCAAGCTGTTGGACGCCAGGCGGTTCGCGCCGTGCAGGCCTGTGCGGGCCACCTCGCCGACCGCGTACAGACCGGTCACGCCGGTGCGTCCGTCGACCGACGACACCACGCCGCCGCAGGCGAAGTGGGCCGCCGGGGCGACGGGGATCGGGTCCACGGCCGGGTTGATCCCCACCGAGACGCAGGCCGAGTACACGGTCGGGAAGCGAGTCGCCATGTCGTGCAACGCCGTCGCGTCCAGGAAAACGTGGTCGTCGACGCCGCCCGGTCCGAGCGCCATGTGCCGGGTGATCGCGGCCGCCACGACGTCGCGCGGGGCCAGGTCCTCCAGCGGGTGCACGCCCTTCATCACGCGGGCGCCGGTCGCGTCGACCAGCACGGCGCCCTCGCCGCGCACGGCTTCCGTGACGAGCGGGCAACGGCCGCGGGCGCCGCGTCCGGTGTAGAGGACGGTCGGGTGGAACTGGATGAACTCGACGTCCGCGGCGAGCGCGCCGGCCCGCAGGGCGAGCGCGAGACCGTCGCCCGTCGCGACGGACGGGTTCGAGGTCGCCTGGTACATCTGCCCGATGCCGCCGGTCGCGAGCAGCACGGCGGGCGCGGTGAGCACACCGGGCACGCCGTTGCCGTCGAGCACCAGCAGACCGCCGACCGCGCCGAGCGGCGTCTTGACCGCGTCGACCGCGACGTGGTTCTCCAGCAGGGGAACTCGTCCGTCCACAGTGGCCTTGAGCAGCGCGCGTTCGACCTCGGCACCGGTGGCGTCACCGCCGGCGTGCACGACGCGGAACGCGCTGTGGCCGCCCTCGCGGGTGCGTTCGAGCAGGCCGTCCGGCCTGGCGTCGAACACGGCGCCGCGTTCGCGCAGCCGCGCCACGGCCTGCGGGCCGTCGCCGATGATCGCGGTGACCGCGGCCGCGTCGCAGAGGCCCGCGCCCGCCGTCAGCGTGTCCTCGACGTGCTTGCCGACCGTGTCACCGGGGTCGTGCTGGTCCTCCATGACGACGGCGACGCCGCCCTGCGCCCAGCGCGTGTTGCCGTCGTCGCCCTCGGCCTTCGTGACGACCAGGACCCGAAGCCCCAGCTCACGGGCCCGCAGCGCGGCGGTGAGACCCGCCACGCCCGTGCCGACCACGATCAGGTCGGCTCGCGCCTCCCAGCGCGCGGCCATCACTCACCGCCGCCGGGCTGGCCGATCTCGATCATGCGCTGCACGGCGCCCTGGGCGCGCTTGGCGGTCTCCAGGTCGACGTGCACCTCGTCCAGGCCGTCGCGCACGCACCGCAGCAGCGCGGCCGGCGTGATCATCTTCATGTAGGTGCAGGACGCGCGGTCGTTGACGGCGCGGAAGTCGATCTCGGGCGCGGCCTTGCGCAGCTGGTGCAGCATGCCGACCTCGGTCGCGACGAGCACCTTGCGCGCGTTCGTGCTGCGGGCGGCGGTGATCATGTCACCGGTCGAGAGGATCTTGACCTTCTCCGCGGGGACGATGCCCTCGCCGCTGAGGTAGAGCGCGCTCGTGGCGCAGCCGCACTCGGGGTGGATGAACAGGTCGGCGTCCGGGTTCGCGGCGGCGCGCTCGGCCAGCTCCGGACCGTTGATGCCGGCGTGGACGTGGCACTCGCCCGCCCAGATGTGCAGGTTCTCGCGGCCCGTCTCGCGCTTGACGTGCGCGCCCAGGAACTGGTCGGGGCAGAACAGCACCTCGCGGTCGGCGGGGATCGAGCGCACCACGTCGACGGCGTTCGACGACGTGCAGCAGATGTCCGTCTCGGCCTTCACCTCGGCGGTCGTGTTCACGTAGGACACGACGACCGCGCCGGGGTGCTGCGCCTTCCACTCGCGCAGCTGCGCGCCGGTGATCGAGTCGGCGAGCGAGCAGCCCGCGCGCTCGTCCGGGATCAGCACCGTCTTCTCGGGAGCCAGGATCTTCGCGGTCTCGGCCATGAAGTGCACGCCGCAGAAGATGATGGTCTGCGCGTCGGACTGCGCGGCGATCCGGCTGAGCGCCAGGGAGTCGCCGGTGTGGTGGGCGATGTCCTGGATCTCGGGCAGCTGGTAGTTGTGCGCCAGGATGACCGCGTCCCGCTCCTTCGCGAGGCGCAACACCTCGTCCCGCCACGCGGCGTTCGGCTCGACTCCGCCGTACACACCCGACGCGGTTCGCTCCACGGTTGCGGTAGCGACCATCACTGCCTCCTCGATCCGGGGTTTTCGCCTATTGGTCGAAAACGTGGCCGATAGTATCAGCCGAGTGGCGGGCGTGGGGCATGAAGTTTTGGCAGCGGTGCTGCGGGTGAGAGGTGCGTCACTTCAGGTCATGCTGTGGGAGCGCGCACGGGAACCGCACGCTCACCGCTGGTCGCTGCCGGGCGGTGGCCTGCGGGTGGACGAGGACGTGGAGACCTCGATCCGCCGTCAGCTGGCGGAGAAAGTCGACGTGCGACAGTTGTCACACGTCGAGCAGCTGGCCGTCTTCAGCGCCCCGGACCGCGTCCCGGCACCCCGCCAGGTGGCGACGGCGTTCCTCGGACTGGTCCGCTCGGACGTCGACCCCGAGGTGCCGTCGGACACCGCGTGGCACTGCGTGGAGAAACTGCCCCCGATGGCGTTCGACCACGCCTCGATCGTCGCCCGAGCACGGCACAGGCTGGGCTCGAAGCTGTCCTACACGAACCTCGGCTTCGCTTTGGCGCCACCGGAGTTCACGATTTCCCTGCTGCGCGACCACTACTCCGCGGCACTGGGCTACCGGGTGTCCGCGACGAACCTCCAGCGGGTGCTGTCCAGGAGGTTGTTGCTGGAAGCGACAGGTGGGACCGCTCCTCCCGGACCGTCGGGAGGCCGTCCGGCCGCGTTGTTCCGGTTCAGCGCCAAGGAAATCCTGGTGACCGATCCGTTCGCCGTGTTGAGACCGCCGGGATCCGGCCGTCCAGCAGGCGGAGGTGGCACCCCGTAACGTTGCACGCGTGGCAGAGACGCTTCCGTTGTTCCCGCTGGGCACCGTGCTGCTGCCCGGCGCGTCTTTGCCGTTGCACATCTTCGAACCGCGCTACCGCCAGCTGGTCGTGGACCTGATGACCGGCTCGCTGTTCGGGCGCACGTTCGGCGTGGTCTGCATCAAGGAGGGCTGGGAGGTGGGCGCCGACAACGTCCGCTCCCTGCAGGACATCGGCTGCTCCGCCGACCTGCTGGACGCCCGCCCGCTGCCGGAGGGCCGTTTCGACATCGTGACGCGCGGGGTGCAGCGGTTCCGGTTGCTGGACGTCGACACGACGACGGCGCCGTACCTGCTGGCGCACGTCGAGTACCTCGACGACGCCCCGGTGCCCGCCGCCGCGCAGGAGGTCGTGCCCCTGCTGGAACGCGGTGCCCGCGCGGCGCACGAGCGGTACTGCGAAGCCGCCTGGCACCAGGAGGACTGGTCGCCGCCCGCCGACGACGTGTCCCTCGGGGACCTGTCGTACCTGCTGGCCGCGGACTGCCTGCTGCCCGTCGAGGACCGGCAGCGGCTGCTGGAGGAGCGCTCGCCGGCGCGGCGGTTGCGGCTGGTGCGGAAGATGCTGCACCGGGAGACCGGGATCCTCAGCGCGCTGAAGGCGGTGCCGGTGCCGTTGACGGAGTTCGGGCACGTGCCGAACCCGAACTAGTCCGTCCCCTGGCGGCTGACCCGGCGCGATCGTGCCGGGTCAGCACACTCGACGGCGGACGGTCAGCCGAGTCGCGCCCACGGGGTTCGCGCCGCGGCATGCCACGCCGCCCCTCCCCACCTGCTCCTACCCGAACAGCCGAGCCCGCAGCTCCAATCGTTGGATCGTTGGATTGTGCCCTTGTGGGATTGTTGAACAATCCATACTCTGAGGTCTCCGTCACACTCCAACACTCCTCCACCACGCTGCGAGGTGTCCCATGAGCACGACCACGACCGAGGAGACAGGCCGGTTCGCCTGGTTCCGCAGTCTCGGCCAGAAGGGCCGGCGCGCGTTCATCGGCGCGTTCGGCGGCTACGGGCTCGACTCCTACGACTACTGGGTCCTGCCGCTGAGCCTGGTCGCGATCACCGGCTACTTCGGCCTCACCAAGGCCGAGGCGGGCCTGCTGGGCACCAGCACGCTGCTGATGAGCGCCATCGGCGGCGCGGTGGCGGGTGTCATGGCCGACCGGTTCGGCCGCTCGAAGACGCTGGTCATCACGGTCGCGGCCTACGCGTTCTTCACCGTGCTGTGCGGCTTCGCCACCAGCTACGAGACCCTGCTGGTGTTCCGCGCGCTGCAGGGCCTGGGCTTCGGCGGCGAGTGGGCGGCCGGCGCGATCCTCGTGGCCGAGTACTGCAAGCCGAAGTACCGCGGGCGCACGGTCGCGTTCATCCAGAGCGCGTGGGCGGTCGGCTGGGGCCTGGCGGTCGTCGTCAACACGCTGGTCGCGTCGCTCGCCGACCCCGCGATCTCGTGGCGCATCATGTTCTGGACCGGCGCGCTGCCCGCGATCCTCATCTTCTACGTGCGCCGCAACGTCGACGACGCCCCGGAAACCCAGGCGCAGCCCAAGGAACGCGGCACGTTCCGCAAGATCTTCGCGCCCGGCATCGTCAAGACCACGCTGTTCGCCGCACTGCTCGCGACCGGTGTCCAGGGCGGCTACTACACCCTCGCCACGTGGCTGCCGTCGTTCCTGCAGACCGGCCGCGGCCTCACCATCATCGGCACGGGCGGGTACCTCGCGTTCCTCATCACCGGTGCGTGGATCGGGTACGTCAGCGGCGGCTACCTCACGGACTACTTGGGGCGCAAGAAGACCTTCACGCTGTTCGCCGTCGCGAGCGCCCTCCTGATCGTCGCCTACACGCAGATTCCCAACGGCGCCAACACGTTGGTCATGTTCCTCGGCTTCCCGCTCGGGTTCTGCATGTCCGCGATCTTCAGCGGGTTCGGCAGCTACCTGTCCGAGCTCTACCCCACTCAGCTGCGCGGTACGGGGCAGGGCTTCACCTACAACTTCGGGCGCGCGTTCGGCGCGGTGTTCCCCGGTCTCGTCGGGTTCATGGCCGACCGGCTCGGCATCGGCGGTGCCATGCTGTTCGGGGCGGCGGCCTACGGGATCGCGGTCATCGCGCTCATCTGGCTGCCCGAGACGGTCAACAAGGAGCTCGAATGACGACCGCGGGCCAAGCGCCGGGACAGGCGCAGGCGAACCTGATCGCCGTCCCGAAGGACTGGGCGTACGACTTCCTGCTCTTCACCCACCGCAACCCCAAGCCGTGCCCCGTGCTCGACGTGCTGGACGCCGGCGAGACCGTCAGCGCCCTCAAGCCGGACGCGGACGTGCGCACCCACGCGCCGCGCTACCGGATCTGGGAGAACGGCGAGCTGACGGCCGAACCGGAAGATGCGACCGCGCACTGGCGCGACGACCTGGTGACGTTCCTGATCGGCTGCAGCTTCACGTTCGAGACGGCGCTGACGAACGCGGGTGTGCCGTTGCGGCACGTGGACCAGGGCAAGAACGTCGCCATGTTCGTCACGGACGTCCAGTGCCGGCCGGCGGGACGGCTGCACGGGCCGATGGTCGTGTCGATGCGGTGGATCCCGGAGTCCCTCGTGGACATCGCGCACAAGGTCACCGCGCTCATGCCGTCGGTGCACGGCGCCCCGGTCGGTGCGGGCGACCCCGGCATGCTCGGGATCGCCGACGTCGAGGCGCCGGACTTCGGTGACGCCGTCGAGCACGAACCCGGTGACGTGCCGGTGTTCTGGGCGTGCGGCGTGACTCCGCAGGCGGTGCTGATGAAGTCGAGGCCGCCGTTCGCGATCACGCACGCGCCGGGGCAGATGTTCGTGACCGACATGCCGGACTTCGCCTACCGCGTGGGGTAGGTCCGCACGAGGGCGGTGCCCCGGCGAGGTCAGCCGAGGCGCCGCCCCAGGTCGTCCAGCCCGTTCCACGCCGTGCAGCAGCCGTAGGCCAGCGCGGCGGCCAGCGGCCACGCCAGGATTCCCCACCACGTCTCCAGAGCGGGCGCGACGAGCAGGGTGTCGTTCGCCTTGATCTCCGCCGGCAGCGGGTACTCCCCCGCCGCCAGCGATCCGCCCAGCCACTGCGCGAACCACGCCGCCGCGAACGAACCCGCGGTCATCGCCAGCATCACGACGGGCCCGCGCCGGGACCGCAGCAACCACACGGCCATGCCGGTGATCGCGCCCGCGCCGAGGCCGATGACCACGAAGATCATCAGCGCGTCGAGCCGGTGGTAGCTCTCCACCCCGATCGGGTAGAACTTGCCGTCCTGCGGCGAGACGATCTTGAGCTGGGCCGGGGCGAGCCACGACCACACGTACGCGGCGGGCAGCCCGAACGCGAACGTCGTCAGCAGAACACCCAGCGCCGGCAGCAGATCCCGCTTCACCACGACCTTCGGCCGCGGCCGGACGTAGTGGTAGACGTACGGCGGCTCCGGCACGGGTTCGATGCGCACCGGCGCGGCGTTCTCGTCCATTCGCGAGAGGTTACTACCGCGTCTCAGTTCCGGGCCGAAGCAGTCTCTCCGTGCCGGCTGCAGCGCGCCGTCCAGCCGTCCGGGGTCACCTGGACGACCATCCGGCGCGCGCACTCGGGGCAGTACCGCGGCGGGTCGATCGCCGACAGGCGCTGACGGCAGAACGCGTGGTCGCCGTCAGCTTCCTCTTTGCCGCAGAACGAGCAGTAGGTCGTCACAGGGTCTGGCTCAGCGCCTTGATGGGCATCGACAGCTCGTCGAGCATGTCGAGGTCCTGCTGCGCCGGGCGGCCGAGGTTCGTCAGGTAGTTGCCGACGATGATCGCGTTGATGCCGCCGAGCATGCCCTGCTTCGCGCCCAGGTCGCCGAACGTCAGCTCGCGGCCGCCGGCGAACCGCAGGATCGTGCGCGGCAGCGCGAGCCGGAACGCGCCGACCGTGCGCAGCGCCTCGGTGCCCTCGACGACCGGGTAGTTCTCGTACGGCGTGCCGGGGTTCGGGATGAGGAAGTTCAACGGCACCTCGTCGGGCTCCAGCTCCGCGAGCTGCACGGCGAACTCCGCGCGCTGCTGCAGCGTCTCACCCATGCCGATGATGCCGCCGCAGCAGACCTCCATGCCGGCGTCGCGGATCATCCGCAACGTGTCCCAGCGCTCCTCCCAGGAGTGCGTGGTGACGACGTTCGGGAAGTGCGAACGCGCGGTCTCGAGGTTGTGGTTGTAGCGGTGCACGCCCATCGCCACGAGCTCGTCGACCTGCTCCTGCGTGAGCATGCCGAGCGAGCAGGCGATCTGGATGTCGTTGCCGTCCTCGCGGATGGCCTTGATGCCGTCGCGCACCTGCGAGAGCAGCCGCTTGTCCGGGCCGCGCACGGCCGCGACGATGCAGAACTCGGTCGCGCCGGTGTCGCGGGTCTGCCGCGCCGCGCGGACCAGGCCGGGGATGTCCAGCCACGCCGACCGCACCGGTGAGGGGAACTGGCCGGACTGCGAGCAGAAGTGGCAGTCCTCGGGGCAGCCGCCGGTCTTGAGCGACACGATGCCCTCGACCTCGACCTCGGGGCCGCACCAGCGCTCGCGGACCTCGTGCGCCAGCGCCAGCAGGTCGCCGATCCGGTCCTCTGGCAGCTCCAGCACCTTCAGCACCTGGGCCTCGGTGAGCCCGACTCCTCGTTCGAGCACCTGCTCACGAGCCTCGTCGAGCACGTCGATCTGTTCCGGTGCTGCGGTCACGGTCTCTCCTCCTCCGGTGGCCTGGCGTGCACTATGCCGCACTGAATCCTTCATCGTGGAGCGACGTAGGTCACTGGACCGCGAACTGAGCCGCGAACGTCTCCGGGTCGAACTCGCCCCCGAACCACGGCGAGAACGATCTCTTCGAGACCGCCAGGAAGTCGGTGGGACCGAGCTTCGTCACGCCTCCGGGCAACGCGCCGAGCAGCGGTGCGCCCGCCGCCTCCGGCAGGTCGGCGAGGTTCGTCAGCGAGGCGAGGTCCGGGTGCGGCGGCCAGCTGCCGACGACGACCCCGATCGCCTCCAGCCCGCGCCGTTGCAGCGCCTCGGCCGTCAACGCCGTCGTGTTGAGCGTCCCGAGCCCGGCTCGAGCCACGATCAGGACGGGCGCGTTCACCGCCCACGCGATGTCGGCCAGCGTCGAACCGCTCTCGTCGAACCGCACCAGCAGCCCGCCCGCACCCTCGACCAGCACCAGGTCGTGGGTCGCGTCGAGCGCGGTGACCTCGGCCGCGACGTCCTGCGGCCGCACGGCCGGCAGGCCAGCGCGTCTGGCCGCGGTGGCCGGCGCCAGCGGGTCGGGGTATCTGGCCAGCTCACGGGTCGTCACGTCGCCCGCCAGCCGCGCCACCTCCGCCACGTCGCCCGGCTCGCCGGGCAGCAGGCCGGTCTGGGCGGGCTTCAGCACCGCGACCCGCCTGCCCTCTGCCCTGGCCAGCGCCGCGATGCCCGCGGTGACGGCGGTCTTGCCGACCTCTGTCCCGGTTCCGGTGATCACCAGCACGCTCACGACCCGTCAGCTTAGGACGTCACCTACCGTGACGGCATGACTGAGCAACCGATCGTGATGTACGGCGCCGAGTGGTGTGGTGACTGCCGCCGGGCCAAGTCCTGGCTGACCCGCAACGACGTGCCGTTCACCTACGTCGACGTCGAGCACGACGACGCGGCGAGGGATCGCGCGATCGAGATCGCGGGCCGCAGGAACATCCCGGTCGTCGTGCTGCCGAACGGCGACTTCCTGGTCGAGCCGACCGACACTCAGCTCGCGGCCGCGATCACGCCCTGACAGATCGCCGCGATGTCGTCGTCCGTGCTGACGAACGGCGGCATCGTGTAGATCAGGTCGCGGAACGGCCGCAACCACACGCCCGCGTCCACGGCCGCACGAGTGGCCCGTGCCATGTCCACGGGCTCGTGCAGTTGCACGACGCCGATAGCGCCCAGCACGCGCACGTCCCGAACGCCGGGCAACGCGCGTGCGGGCGCGAGTCCGTCGGCGAGCCCGGCCGAGATGCGGGCGACCTCGCGCTTCCAGTCCTGCGACAGCAGCAGTTCGATCGACGCCAGCGACACCGCCGACGCCAGCGGGTTGCCCATGAACGTCGGCCCGTGCGCGAGAACCGGCACCTCGCCTTGGCTGATCCCGTTCGCGATCCGCGGCGTGCAGAGCGTGGCGGCCATCGTCATGTACCCGCCGGTCAGCGACTTGCCGACGCACATCACGTCCGGGCTGACATCGGCGTGGTCGGCGGCGAACAGCTCGCCGGTGCGCCCGAAGCCGGTGGCGATCTCGTCGAACACCAGCAGCACGTCGTGCGTGTACGCCAGCTCGCGCAACACGTGCAGGTAGCGCGGGTCGTGGAACCGCATGCCGCCCGCGCCCTGCACGACCGGCTCGACGATGATCGCGGCGAGCTCGTCGGCGTGCTGGTCGACCAGGTCGGCGAGGTGCTGGACGTACGCGGTGTCCATCTCGGCCGGCGGCTCGTCCGCGAACACCTGCTCCGGCAGGATTCCACGCCACAGCGAATGCATCCCGCCCTCGGGATCGCACACGGACATCGGGGTGAACGTGTCCCCGTGGTAGCCGCCGCGCCACGTCAGCAGCCGCCGCTTCTCGGGCCGGTTGCGCGACCGCCAGTACTGCAGGCACATCTTGACGGCGACCTCGACCGACACCGAGCCGGAGTCGCAGAGGAACACGTGCTGAAGCTCGGACGGGGTGATCTCGACGAGCTTCTCGCAGAGCCGGATGGCGGGCTCGTGCGTGAGCCCGCCGAACATCACGTGGCTCATCCGGCCGAGCTGCTCGGTGACGGCCGCGTCCAGCACCGGGTGCCGGTAGCCGTGGATCGCGGCCCACCAGGACGACATGCCGTCGACCAGCTCGCGGCCGTCGGCGAGGGTGAGCCGGACACCGGAGGCCGCGGTGACGAGCAACGGCTCCTGAGTGCCCGGCATCGGTCCGTACGGGTGCCAGACGTGCGCCTGGTCGAGCTTCAGCAGGTCGTCCACCCGCTGCACATTAGGCCAGGCGCACGGGGAGGGTGTGCAGGCCGCGGATGAGCGTGCTGTCCCGCCACGCCAACGTCTCCGGCTCGGCCGCGAGCGTCAGGTTCGGGAACCGCGCCAGCAGCTGCGTCATCGCGACGTCGAACTCCAGCCGGGCCAGCGGCGCGCCGAGGCAGAAGTGGATGCCGTGGCCGAACGCCACGTGGCCCTGCGCGGACCGCGTCACGTCGAGCTGGTCCGGGTTCTCGTAGCGCTCGGGGTCGCGGTTGGCCGCGACCAGCGACACCATCAGGATCTCGTCGGCGGGCACCGTGACGCCGCCGAGCTCGAGGGGTTCCTTGGTGTAGCGGAAGGTCGCGATGTTGACCGGGCCCTCCAGCCGCAGGAACTCCTCCGTGCTCGCCGGGATCAGCTCCGGGCGGTCCTTGAGGATCTGCAGCTGGTCCGGGTTCCGCAGCAGCGACAGGACCGCGTTGCCGATGAGGTTCACCGTCGTCTCGTGGCCCGCCACGAGCAGGAGGAACGCCATCCCGACCAGTTCCTCGGTGGTCAGCCGGTCACCGGCGTCCTCGGTGTGCACGAGGGCGGAGAAGAACGTGTCGTTCGGCTCGGCCTCGGCGATGGCGGTCACGTGCTGGAGCAGGAACCCCGCCATCGCGGCGCTCGCGGCCTCCACCTGCTCGGGCGTGCCGAAGGACAGCAGCTGGTTGGACCACTCGCGGAAGTCGTCGCGGTTGTCGATCGGGATCCCGAGCAGCTCGCAGATCACCGTGATGGGCAGCGGGAACGCGAAGACGTCCAGCAGGTCGACCTCGTCGCCGTCGTTCAGCTGGGCGATCAGCTCGGCGGCGATCTCCTCCACGCGCGGGCGCAGCAGCTCGACGCGGCGGGCGGTGAACGCCTTGGTCACGAGCTTGCGCAGCCGGGTGTGGTGCGGCGGGTCCAGGTTGAGCATGTTCGCGGCGAACCGGGGCTGGAGCCGGCGGCCCTGCTCGGGTTCGGGGGAGTGCACCACCATGAGGTGGCCACCGTCCATGACGTTCTTGCTGACCTCCGGGGCGGTGAGGGCGATCTTCGCCTCGTCGTACCGAGTCACGAGCCAGACCTTGAGCCCACGCGGCATGTGGACTTCCTGCACGGGCCCCTCGGCACGCAACATGTCGTGCACTTCGTGCGGGTTCTGGACGTAGTCGTCGGGCAACTGGGTGAGTGTCGTCACCCAACCCAGTTAACCCCGTTTACTCCGCCGTCGCCACTGATTCCCGTGCGATTTCCGAACCGCTCGTCCGACAGCCGACATCCACGACGAATTCGGTCATTCCCCACGCCCCCAGCGCTTTCCAGCGCCGGATCGTCTAGCGCTGGATCGTCACGCCCCGCAGGGTCTTCAGGTCGCCGAATAGCGACGGTGTCGGCTGGACGCGGAAGTTCTCCACCACCAGCATCTCCTTCGACCTGTCGCGCTTCTGCACCTCCAGGTGCACGGCGACCTGCCCCTCGTGGGACTTGAAGACGCTCTTCAGCTCCTCGATGAGCTCGGGCGTCAGCGTCTTGGTGTGCAGCCCCAGGACGAGCGGCGGGTCCGCTCCCGGGTTCGCCTCCGCGTCGCTGATGTCGAGCGGGACGACACCGTCGCCGAAGATCGCCATCTTGTCCTCGCGCCAGTTCACCCTGCCCTTCACGCACACGGCGGAGTCGAGCTCCAGGTCGTCGCGCAGCACCTCGTAGGACTTCGGGAAGAACAGCACCTCGACGGACGCGTCGAGGTCCTCGATCACCGTGATCGCCCACGGCAGGCCGTTCTTGTTCACCCGGCGCTCGATCGACGAGATCATGCCCGAGACGATCAGCTCGCCCTCCTTGGGCGGGTCGTCGAGCACGACCGCGATCGGCCTGGGCGCGAACTTGCGCAGGATCCGTTCCGCGCCGTCGAGCGGGTGCGAGGAGACGTAGAGGCCGAGCATCTCCTTCTCGAGGCTCAGCATCTGCTTGCGCGGGTACTCCTCGGTGCCGAACTTGAGGTGCGCCAGCGGTGACGTGCTGTCGTCCTGGTCGTCGGCGCTGTCCCCGCCGAACAGGTCGAACTGGCCCTCCGCCTCCTTGCGCTTGATCGGCACGACGGCGTCGACCGCGTCCTCGTGGACCTGGATCAGCGACAGGCGGGTGTGGCCGAACGAGTCGAACCCGCCGGCCTTGATCAGCGACTCGATCACGCGCTTGTTGCAGGCGACGAGCTCGGACTTGTCCATGAAGTCCGTGAAGGACGTGTAGGCGCCCTTCTCCTTGCGGCTCTTGATGATCGACTCGACGACGTTCGCGCCGACGTTGCGGATCGCGCCCAGGCCGAAGCGGATGTCCGTGCCGACCGCGGAGAACCGCAGCGCCGACTCGTTGACGTCCGGCGGGAGGACCTTGATGCCCAGGCGGCGGCACTCCGCGAGGTAGACCGCGGACTTGTCCTTGTTGTCACCGACGGACGTGAGCAGCGCGGCCATGTACTCGGCGCGGAAGTTCGCCTTGAGGTACGCGGTCCAGTACGAGATCAGGCCGTACGCGGCGGCGTGCGACTTGTTGAACGCGTAGCCGGCGAACGGGAGGATCGTGTCCCACAGCGCCTTGATCGCCTCGTCGGAGAACCCGCGCGGGTCGTTGCGCATGCCCTCCTGGAAGCCCTCGAACTCCTTCGCGAGGACCTCGGCCTTCTTCTTGCCCATCGCCTTGCGGAGCACGTCCGCGCGGCCCATCGAGTAGCCCGCGACCTCCTGGGCGATGAACATGATCTGCTCTTGGTAGACGATCAGGCCGTGCGTCTCGCCGAGGATCTCCTTGAGCGGTTCCTCGAGCTGCGGGTGGATCGGCTTGACGTCCTGGCGGCCGTTCTTGCGGTCCGCGTAGTCGTTGTGCGCGTTCACGCCCATCGGACCGGGGCGGTACAGCGCGCCGACGGCGACGATGTCCTCGAACGACGTCGGCTGCATGCGGCGCAGCAGGTCGCGCATGGGACCGCCGTCCAGCTGGAACACGCCGAGCGTGTCACCGCGGCCGAGCAGCGCGTAGGTCTCCGGGTCGTCCATCGGGAGCGTGTCGAAGTCCGGGACCGCGTCCTTGCCGCGGTTCATCTCGATGTTCTCGATGGCGTCGCCCATGACCGTCAGGTTGCGCAGCCCGAGGAAGTCCATCTTCAGCAGGCCGATGTTCTCGCACGACGGGTAGTCCCAGCCGGTGATGAACGAGCCGTCGTCGCGGTACCAGAGCGGGATGGACTCGGTGAGCGGGTCCTTCGACATGATCACCGCGCAGGCGTGCACGCCGGCGTTGCGGATCAGGCCCTCCAGGCCGAGCGCGGTGTCGAAGATCTCCTTCACCTGCGAGTCGGTCTCGAGCAGCGACCGGACCTCGGCGGCCTCGCCGTAGCGCGGGTGGCTCTTGTTGACGATGCCGTTGAGCGGGATGTCCTTCGCCATGATCGGCGGAGGCAGCGCCTTGGAGATCTTGTCGGCGATCGCGAAGCCCGGCTGGCCGTGGTGCACGCGCGCCGAGTCCTTCAGCGCGGCCTTGGTCTTGATGGTGCCGAAGGTGATGACCTGGGCGACCTTGTCGGCGCCGTACTTCTCGCTCGCGTACCGGATCATCTCGCCGCGGCGGCGGTCGTCGAAGTCGATGTCGATGTCGGGCATGGCGGTGCGCTCGGGGTTCAGGAACCGCTCGAACAGCAGGCCGTGCGGGATCGGGTCGATGTTCGTGATGCCCATCGCCCACGACACGGCGGCGCCCGCGGCGGAACCGCGGCCGGGGCCGACGCGGATGCCGACGCTGCGGGCGTAGTTGATGAGGTCGGCGACGATGAGGAAGTACGCCGGGAAGCCCTTGTCGATGATGACCTGGGCCTCGAAGTCGCAGCGGTCGATGTACTCCTGGGGCACCTCGGAGTCGCGGAACCGCCACTCCAGGCCGCGCCGGATCTCCTTGCGGAACCAGGACGCCTGGTCCTCGCCCTCGGGGACCTCGAAGTTCGGGATGCGGTCCTTGACGCTCCAGATGTCGTCGTAGGACTCGACCATCTCCGCGACGAGCAGCGTGTTGTCGCACGCCTCCGGCAGGTCCTTCCAGATCTGCCGCATCTCCTCGGACGACTTCAGGTAGTAACCATCACCGTCGAACTTGAACCGGTTCGGGTCCGTCAGCATCTTGCCGGACTGCACGCAGAGCAACGCGGAGTGCGTGTCCGCCTGGTCCTTGGTGACGTAGTGGCTGTCGTTGGTCGCGAGCGGCGGGATGCCGAGCTTGCGGCTGATCTCCAGCAGGCCCTCGCGGACCCTGGTCTCGATGTCGAGGCCGTGGTCCATCAGCTCCAGGAAGAAGTTCTCCTTGCCGAAGATGTCCTGGTAGTCGGCGGCGGCCTTGAGCGCCTCGTCGACCTGGCCGAGCCGCAGCCGGGTCTGCACCTCGCCGGAGGGGCAGCCGGTCGTCGCGATGATGCCCTCGGAGTGCTGCGCGACGAGCTCGCGGTCCATGCGGGGCTTGTAGTAGTAGCCCGTCTTGCTCGCCTCGGTGTGCAGCCGGAAGAGGTTCCGCAGGCCGTCCGCGTTGCGCGCCCACATCGTCATGTGCGTGTAGGCACCCGCACCCGAGATGTCGTCGCCGCGCTGGCCCGGGTCGCCCCAGAAGACCGGCTTCTTGTGCAGGCGGTTGTGCGGCGCGAGGTAGGCCTCGATGCCGATGATCGGCTTGATGCCGGTCTTCCGCGCCGTTTGGTAGAACTCGTCGGACCCGTACATGTTGCCGTGGTCGCTCATGCCGACCGCCGTCATGCCGAGGCGTCCGGCCTCCTCGAACAGCGGGGCCACCTTGGCCGCACCGTCCAGCATCGAGTACTCGGTGTGCACGTGCAGGTGCACAAACGAGTCCACCACGGGCAACCCCCTTGTGTAGCAAGCGTTTCTGCGCGAACAAGGGACTCTCACGTCCTGGCGCCCGCCAACCCTACAGGCCGCGCGCGGCGGTGGCATGCGCGAGTCGCCGACCCGGCTGGCGGCGTGCCGCGTGATCACGATCCGGCGGGCGGTGCCACGGTGGTCCCGGCCTCCGAGTAGCGTTTGCAACCGTGGTGGCCCCCGATCCCGTAGACGCCCGCCTGCTCGCCGTCTTGGCCGAGACGGGCCGCGCAGCCGTGCACGAGCTCGCGCAGCGGCTGGGCATGGACCCCCGCGAAGCCGCCATGCGCCTCATCACGCTCTCCGGCAGCGGCCTGCCCGTGCTCGTCGGCGTCGAGTGCGACCCGAACGGCGTCCGCCGCGCCCTCGCGAACGCCGCCGCCTACGGCAACTACTTCGGCCCGCCCCAGTCCGGCCCGTACGCCGTGCACCAGAGCGGTCCGCACCAGGTCCAGCAGCCGTACGGACCGCAGGGCCCGGTCAGCCAGCCGTTCCCGGCCCAGCCCCAGCCCCAGCCGCAGGCCACGTGGGGCCCGCCCCAGTCGGCCGGGTGGGTGCGCGCGGACCAGCCGCAGCCCAAGCCCGTCTCGCGCACCGGCAAGATCGGCTCCTCGCTGGAGGCCGACAGCCTGGAGGGCGCGCACCTGCAGATCCAGCTGGTCGAGGTGGTCGACCCGGCGGACTTCCTGTTCACGGCGGCCGGCTACAAGCTCGCCGACGGCGAACGGGCCGTCGTCGTGCACACCGAGGTGACGAACGCCTCGCAGGTCTCGTACACCTCGCTGCCGGACATGTACCTCGTGCTGGTCACCAAGACCGGCGAGACCGTCACGAAAGCGCCGGTGTCGCTGTCGTCGCGACCGGCGCACAAGCTCGGCGTGCAGCCCGGCGAGACCGCCGGCGGCCACACGGTGTTCGTGCTGCCGGACGCGACCGAGGTGATCCAGGTCCGCTGGAGCGTGCGCCCCGAGGTGGACCTGAACACCCTCGTCTGGACTATCGACGACTGAGCACGTCCAGCGCCGCGCCGTGCACCCCCGGCGCGGCGGCGACGTACTCGGGGGTGTCGATCGTCCACGGCTCGCCGTCGAGGCCGGTGACGACACCGCCCGCTTCCTGCACGAGCAGCACACCGGACGCGTGCGCGCGCACGTTGTCGTGCTGCCAGTGCACGTCCATCCGTCCCGCGGCGACCTGCGCGAGCTGGTGCGTCACCGGCACGGAGACCCGGACGTAGAGGGCGGCCTTGGCCATCGCGGTGAACGAGGCGCCCGTCTTCTCGGCGATCTCCGCCGGCTGGCCGGGCTGGGCCTGACCGGTGCCCGCGAGCGCGCCGTCGAGCGAGGTCTTGTCCGAGACGGTGAGCCGCACGCCGTTGAGGAACGCGCCGCCGCCCTCGGTGGCGGTGAACATCTCGTCGAACAGCGGGAAGTAGACGACGGCGAGCACCGGGCGGCCGTCGCGGACCAGGCTGACGCCGATGTTCCAGTCCGTCATGCCGTGGATCGCGTTCAGGTTGCCGCCGACCGGGTCGATCAGCCACCACTCGCCGTCCTCGATCGGGCCGGAGCCGTGCTCGTCGTTGAGCCAGCGGGCGGCGGGGTTGATCTCGGCCAGCGCCGGCTCCAGCAGGTCGACGACGGCCTCGTCGTTGGCGCGGACGGCGGCGATCACGTCGGCGAGGCTCGACGTGCGGGACTCGGTCGAGTAGCGCTTCAGCAGGCGCGCTCCGGCACGGCGGACGGCGGCGGTGGTGGGGACGAGCACGGCTTCCTCCAGGATTGGTGGTCATGCAAGCGGATCTGAACCTGCTGACGGTGCTGGACGCCCTCCTCGAGGAGGGCAGCGTGATGGGAGCGGCGGAACGGCTGCACCTGTCGTCCCCCGCGGTCAGCAGGACGCTGGGACGGATCAGGAAGGTGACCGGCGACGACATCCTGGTGCGGACGGGTCATTCGATGACGCCGACGCCGTACGCCCTGGGGATCGCCGAGGAGGTGCACCGGCTGGTGCGGGAGGCCAACGCCGTGCTCTCGCCGAGCCGTGAGCTGGACCTCGCGTCGCTGGACCGCACGTTCACCATCCAGTGCCACGACGCGCTGGCGTCGTCGCTGGTGCCCGTGCTGGTGGGGAAGATCGCGGAGCAGGCGCCCGGTGTGCGGTTGCGGGTGCTCGCCGAGCACTCCTCCGACACCGACGACCTGCGGCACGGCCGGGTCGACCTGGAGCTCGGCGGTGGCGCCCCGGACCTGCCGGAGTTCCGCTCCGAGACCCTCGGCACCGACCCGCTCGCCGTGCTGATGCGCGCGGGCCACCCGTGCACCGGCCACCTGGACCTGCCGGCCTACGCGGCCCAGCCGCACGTGGTGGTCTCGCGGCGCGGCCGGTTCACCGCGCCGATCGACGACCTGCTGGAGTCGCAGGGCCTGCACCGCCGGGTGATCGCGACCGTGGCGACGGTCCACTCGGCCCTGCAGATCGCGGCCGCGAGCGACGCGCTGGTGACCACGACGGCGATCCTGTGCCGTCCGCTGATCGAGGCGTTCGGGCTGGTCACCCGGCCGTTGCCCGCCGAGTCGCCGGAGGCTCCGGTCAACTGCAACTGGCACCAGCGCTACGACTCGGACCTGGCCCACGCCTGGCTGCGGGAGCTGGTGCGGACGACTCTCGCCGAGGTGTTAGGACAGGGGTAGCGCCACCGCGCCGGGGAAGCGCGGGGCCTCGGCCTCGTCGAGCATGGCGGCGGCCACGGTCTCGCGCCCGACGGTGGCGCGCAGGTCGAGCGGCGGCCCTTCGTCCAGGCCGACCGTGCGCCTGGAGGGACTCTCCGGCTCGTCGCTGAGCACCCCGGCGTGGAAGACCGTGCCGCCGGCGGCGAGGACGGCGTTGTCGGCCGCGACCTTGTCCGGGATCCGGTCGCCCAGGAACTTCTCCAGCACCGCGGCGCCCTCGCCCGCCGCCTCGGCGGACGGGCCCGTGCCGTAGGCGCCGAGCCAGATGATCCGCGCCGGACCGGAAGCGACGACCGCCTCGGCGCCGGCCGACAGCACGCCGGCGGTTTCCGTGCCGAGGCCGGACAGGACGACGGAGTCCGGGCCGACGACCGCCGCGATGCTCGCCGGGTCGCTCACGTCGCCCGCCACCTTGCGCAGGTTCTCGTGGTCGAGGGCGATCCGCCGCGGGTCGCGGGCGATGGCCGTGACGGTGTGGCCGCGCTCCAGGGCCTGCCGGGTCAGTGCGAGCCCGGTGCGGCCGGAGGCGGCGAGAACGATCAGGTTCATGCCGGAAACGCTATTGAGCACACCGGTTAACATCAAGTGCAACGTTATCAACCGATGATTTACCCAGAAGCAATCAGCCTTCGTCGCGCAGCTTCTCCAGCGCCTGCGCCAGGTCGTCCGGGTACTCGGAGGTGAACGTGACCCACTGCCCGTCGGCCGGGTGGTGGAACCCGAGCTGGTGCGCGTGCAGCCACTGCCGCGAGACGCCGAGGCGCTTGGACAGCGTCGGGTCCGCCCCGTACGTCAGGTCGCCCACGCACGGGTGGTGCAGTGCCGAGAAGTGCACGCGGATCTGGTGCGTGCGGCCGGTCTCCAGGTGGACCTCGACGAGCGACGCCGCCCGGAACGCCTCCATCACCTCGTAGTGGGTGATCGACGGCTTGCCGGAGTTCATCACCGCGAACTTGTAGTCGTGCTTCGGGTGCCGGTCGATCGGCGCGTCGATGGTGCCCTTGATCGGGTCCGGGTGGCCCTGCACGATCGCGTGGTAGACCTTGTCGACGGTCCGCTCCTTGAAGGCGTGCTTCAGCGCGGAGTACGCGGACTCGGACTTCGCCACGACCATCACGCCCGTGGTGCCGACGTCGAGCCGGTGCACGACCCCCTGGCGTTCGGCGGCGCCGGACGTGGCGACGCGGTGGCCGGCGGCGGCGAGCCCGCCCACGACGGTCGGCCCGGTCCAGCCCGGCGACGGGTGCACGGCGACCCCGACGGGCTTGTCGACGACGATGATGTCGTCGTCCTCGTGGATGACCTTCAGACCCTCGACGGGGATCGCCTGGACGGTGACCGGCTGCGGCGGCGCGGGCAGCGTGATCTCGAGCATCGCCCCGGCCGTGAGCCGGTCGGACTTGCCGACGACCCGGCCGTCGACCAGCACGTCGTCGGAGTCGGCGATGGCCGCGACGGCGGTGCGGGACAGGCCGAGCAGCTTCGCGAGGCCAGCGTCGACGCGCATGCCGTCCAGACCGTCGGGAATCGGCAGCGTTCGGTAACCGCTCACGCGGGGGGCCTCGACCTTCTTCTGGCTTGGGTTCACCTCGTGGCGCTGAGCTGGGCGTTCGTCACCAGCAACCACACGGGCAGAACCCTGAATTTACCAGGAGCGGCTACTTCGGCTCCTGCAGCCCGTCCTGGCCGGCCGGTGCGGGCGCCGGCGTCAGGACGTCCTCGTCCTTGGAGATCGTCCCGTCGTAGTCGTGCCGCATGAGCGCCAGGACGATGATCGTCGCGCCACCGCCGACGATCGCCATGTCGGCGATGTTGAACACCGGCCACACGCGGCCGTACGGGTCGAACAGGGACAGGAAGTCCACGACGTGGCCGCGCATCGGTCCCGGTTCGCGGAACAGGCGGTCGGCCAGGTTGCCGACGGCACCGCCCAGCACCAGGCCCAGCCCGACGGCCCAGCCCTGCGAGCGGAGGTTGCGGGAGATCCAGACGATGAACCCGGCGACGCCGAACGCGATCAGCGCGAGGATCCACGTCCAGCCCTCGGCCAGCCCGAAGGCGGCGCCGGGGTTGCGGACGAACGTGAGGTGGAGCAGGCCGCCGAAGATCTTGATCGGGTCGGCGTCCTCGAGGAACGCCACGGCCACGACCTTGGTGAGCACGTCGAGCGCCAGCACGCCGGCGGCGAGGACCGCGAGGAACTTCGTCTTCGGCTCGGGCAGCGACCCGGTGAACGAAAACCCCTCGACGTCGTCGTCCCCGCTGTCCGCGGGAGGCTCGGCCTTCTTCTCCCGCACGGGCACCACGACCTCGAACGAGGGCTCCTGCGGCTCGCTGACCTGCGTCTCCGCGGGTTTCTCAGCGACCTCGGCTGAAGCCTTCTCCTCGGACTCGGGCTCGTCGGTCACCACGTCGTTGTCCACTTACAGGACTACGCGAGGAACGGCGGAAGGGTTCGGCCGTCGTCCTCGGCGACCCAGCGGCCGTCCTGCTGCACGTACGTCCACTTCGGACCCTCGGTGACGAGGGTGCGCAGCGCGGCGACCAAGCGGTCGACGTGCTCGGCGGTCGTGCCGAGGCCGATCGACGCGCGCACGGCGCGTTCCTCGTGCGAACCGACCTTCTTGACGAGACGGCCCACGATCACGTGCGCGCAGAACGCGCCGTCGCGCACGCCGATGCCGTACTCGGCGGAGAGCGCCGCCGCGAGGAAGCCCGCGTCGAAGCCGGAGACCGTGAAGCTCACGACGCCGACCTTGTCCGCGTCGGTCAGGATCGCGAGCTCGCGGAAGCCCGGGACCGTGCGCAGGCCCTCGCGCAGGCGCGTCAGCAGCTCCTGCTCGTGCGCGACGGTCTGCTCCCAGTGCCGCGACAGGATCTCGCAGGCCGCGGCCAGCGCGTGCACGCCGACGACGTTCGGGCTGCCGGCCTCGTGCCGCTCGGGCACCGCGGACCAGGCCACGCCGAGCCGGTCGCCGTGGTCGGTCACCCTCGACGTGGCGCCGCCGCCCACCAGGTACGGCTGGGCCTGCTGCAGCCAGTCGGCGCGGCCGACGAGCACACCGGCGCCGAACGGCGCGTAGATCTTGTGGCCGGAGAACGCGATGTAGTCGACGTCGAGCTCACGGGCGTTGATCGGGCGGTGCGGGGCGAGCTGCGCGGCGTCGAGCGCGATGCGGGCGCCGTGCCTGCGGGCGACCTTCGCGAGCTCGGCGACGGGCCACAGCTCCCCCGTGACGTTGGACGCCCCGGTGACGATCACGAGTCGCGGACCGACCGGGGCGGCGGCCAACGCCCGGTCCAGCGCGACGACGGCGGCGCTGGACGAAGACGGTGCAGGGATGCGCTGGACGTGCGGTCCGCGCCACGGCAGCAGTGCCGCGTGGTGCTCGCTGTCGAACAGCACGACGGCGGTGTTGCGGGGGACGCTGCGCGCCAGCAGGTTCAGCGAGTCCGTGGTGTTGCGGGTGAAGACGACGGTGTCGGACGAGTGCGCGCCGACGAACCTGCGGATGCGGTCGCGGGCCTGCTCGTAGACGCGGGTCGAGACCTGCGAGGCGAACCCGGCGCCGCGGTGCACGCTGGCGTACCAGGGCAGCAGCTCGTCGACGGCGTCGCGCACCTCCTGCAGGCACGGCGCGCTCGCCGCGTGGTCGAGGTTGGCGTAGGTGACGCGCTCTCCGGTGACCAGCGGGACCCGCAGGTCGGCGCCGACGACAGCCGGAACCGCCGTGGTGGTGCTGGGGGTGATCGCGAGCGTCATCGAGCTGCCTCCGAGGCCAGGGGCCCCGTTCTGCGAAGGCCCGCGCTTGACCGGCGCCCCGCGCGCCGGACCAGGTCCTCACCAAGGGCACCCCACCGCGGTTGGAGGGTTGCCGGCCAGCAAGCTTGGGCTTGACGCTGGCTCTCATGACCTGCCGACGACGTTAGCGGAGGGTGACGCGCTCGTCGACACCCGATTCACATGCTGGGAAGGCTCGCAGACCGATCATTCCCCGGTCTCGCCCTTCCACCGGGCGTAGCGGCCGGCCCGGTCGACGGCGCGGACGCGCCGTTCAGCGCCCTCGCGCGCCTCCTCGGTGGTGACGATGAGCAACTGGTCGTCGGTCTGCAGCCGGGTCGTCGGCTGTGGCGTGAAACTCTTCCCGCCGCGCACCACGAGGCTCACCGTGGCGCCGGTCGGCAGCCGCAGCTCGGACATGTAGACGCCGTGCAGCTTCGACCCGCGCTGGATGTGCACCTGGAGCAGCTCCGCGCCCAGCTCGTCCAACGGCGAGGAGTCGACCTGGACCTCCTGCGGCTCCCCCGCCCGCACCAGCCCGAGACGCCGGGCCAGGAACGGCAACGTCGTGCCCTGCACCACCGTCAGCACGATGACCAGGACGAAGACCACGTCGACCAGCTCACGGGCGCCGTCCAGCCCCTGGATCAACGGGATCAGCGCGAACACGATCGGCACCGCGCCCCGCAGCCCCGACCACGAGAGGAACGCCTGTTCCCGCCAGGGCACCTTGAACGGCAACGAGGACAGCACCACCGACAGCGGCCGTGCGACGAACGTCAGCACCACGCCCGCGACCAGTGCGGGGAACAGCACGTCCAGCAGCCGCAACGGTGACGCGTAGAGACCGAGCAGCACGAACAGCCCGATCTGCGCGAGCCAGCCGAGTCCTTCGGCGAACGAGAGCGTGTCGGCGCGGTGCGGCAGGCGGGCGTTGCCGAGGACGAGCGCGGCGACGTAGGTGGCGAGGAACCCGGACGCGTGCACGAGATCGCCCGCGGTGTAGGCCATCACGCACACCGCGACGGTGGCGAGCGGGTACAGACCGGTGGCCGGCAGCGCCGCGCGTCTGAGCCCCGCACCGCCGACGACGCCCAGCGCGACACCGATGAGCGCGCCCGCGCCCAGTTCGTAGAGCACCAGCAGCGGCGCCGTCCAGGAGATCTGGTCGGACGAGGCCAGCAGCACGACGGCGATGTACACCGGAGCGTCGTTGAGACCCGACTCCAGCTCCAGCGCACCGGTGAGCCGCGCGCCGACCCCCAACGACCGCAGGACGCTGAACACCGCGGCCGCGTCCGTCGACGACAGCACCGCGCCCCACAGCAGCGCCATCCGCCAGTCGAGGCCCAGCAGGAAGTGCAGCGCCGTGCCGGTCACGGCGACACTGACCGCAACGGCCACTGTGGACAGTGCCACGCCCAGCCACAGCGACGTCTTGACGGCGTGCCAACGGGTCGTGAGCCCGCCCTCGGACAGGATCAGCACGAGCGCGGCGATGCCGAGCGACTGCGTGAGGTCGGCGTCGTCGAACTTGATGCCCACGACCGACTCGCCGAGCAGGACGCCGATCCCGAGGTACAGCAACAACGAGGGCAGGCCGAGGCGCGTCGACACCCGCACCGCGATCACGGAGACCAGCAGGACGGCAGCGCCGATGCCCAGAACGACCGTGACGTCACCCACCTGGACCATTCTGGTTGATCACCACCGATCTGGACGAATCAGGCGCGTTAACAACTCCAGCCGTTCGCCCCTAGCAGGGGCGTGCTCGGTGGAGCACGTTGATCAGTGGCTCAATCCCAACCCTGCACGGAGTTGAACCATGAGGATCCTGATCGCGCTGGCGGCCGCCTTGACGGTGGCCGGAACCACGACAGCGCACGCGGCCGCACCGGCGGCCCTGGCAGCACCGAACATCTCGGTCGCGAACGTCCAGTCGCACCTCACCCAGTTCCAGTCGATCGCGAACGCCAACGGCGGCAACCGCGCTCACGGACGCCCGGGGTACCTGGCCTCGGTGAACTGGGTGAAGGGCAAGCTCGACGCGGCCGGCTTCACCACGCGCGTGCAATCGTTCACCAACGGCGGCGCCACCGGCTACAACCTGATCGCCGACTACCCCGGCGGCGACGCGAACAACGTCGTGATGCTGGGCGGTCACCTCGACAGCGTCACCGCGGGCCCGGGCATCAACGACAACGGCTCGGGCTCCGCGTCGATCCTGGAGGTGGCCCTGCAGATGAAGGCCACCGGGTTCCAGCCCACCAAGCACGTCCGGTTCGGCTGGTGGGGCGCGGAGGAGCGAGGCCTCGTCGGCTCGACCTTCTACGTGAACTCCCTGTCGACGACGGACAAGTCGAAGATCAAGGCGTACCTGAACTTCGACATGACCGGCTCGCCGAACCCCGGCTACTTCGTCTACAGCGCCTCCGGCCAGCCCTCCGGCTCGCTGGAGCTCCAGCAGCGCCTGCAGGCGGGCTTCACGGCGATCAACGTCCAGACCGAGCTGACCAGCGTCGGCGGCCGCTCGGACCACGCGGCCTTCGCGCGCTCCGGCATCCCGGTCGGCGGCACCTTCACCGGCGCCGAGGGCACCAAGACCTCGGCCCAGGCGCAGAAGTGGGGCGGCACGGCCGGCCAGGCCTTCGACCGCTGCTACCACGCCTCCTGCGACACCTCGTCCAACATCAACACCACGGCGCTCGACCGCAACGCGGATGTGATCGCCTCCACGTTGTGGGCGACGGCGGCGTGATCGGCTAGGCACCTGCCCGGCCTCGTCGAGTTCCGGCTCGACGAGGCCGGGCACCGGCGCCTAGAAGGCCATCACCGCCTCATCGCACACCCCCGGCGCACTCGAACAGCACCGGGCTGGTCCCCACGGCCCCGTACAGGTCGCCGTCGTCCGTCAGGGACGCGAACGCCACACCGCCGGACACCGGAACCCCGCGCCCGGGCTCCTCGAACACCGCCGTGTCACCCCAGGCCGAACGAGCCAGCACGTGGCCGTGCGAGTTCACCGCCACCGCCTCGGACACGCCCCCGAACGGCTCGCTCGCCACCCCGGCCAGGTCCCACCGCACGACCTCCGAGCCGGCGACCCCGACCGCGTACGAACCGCGCACCGCGCTCACCCGCACGTCGCCGAGCGGCACCACCCCGGCAGGGCGAACCCACTGCGCGCCACCGGATGACGACACGAGCACCGAGCCGTCGTCCGCGATGCCCACCGGTTCGAAGGACGCGTCCGCGCCCGGAACCCGGTGCGGCACAGCGGAACCCGCCGGCCACACCACCGGCTTGCCGTCGGAGCGGCCGAGCACGTCGCCACGCTCGTTCACGTCCAGCGCCTCCACCCGGTACTCGCCGGGTAAGCCCTGCAGCGCCTCGTACGCCCCCGCCTGCCACCGGGAAGCCGCCGGGAACGTGTACGCCGACAGCACCACCACGCCGGACGAGTTCACGTCCACCGCACGGGTCGTGTTGCGGGAGAACGACAACTGGTCGGCCAGCTGCCCGTCCTTCCACACGAGCACGGTGCTGCCGTCCGCGGACCAGAACGACCCGTTGCCCACCGCGTACGAGCCCGCCCCGGACACCACGCCCCCGGACCGCACCGCCTGCGGCACCGGCAGTTCGACGAACCCCCAGGACCCGCAGGCGGGCACGGCCTCTGCTGACGCGGGCGCCACCGCGAGAGCCGAAAGCAGCAGCGCGCCCGCGAGGACGCGCCATCCCCCAGTCATGACCATCGCATTCCCCTTCATGCCGATTCGGTCTTGCACTGCAGACCGTAGCGGCGGGGTCTGACAGTTTTTTGAGCCGGAACGACGAAGGGCCACCGTCCGAAGACGACAGCCCTCGTGGATCCGGGGTGTGGACGCGCGCGAACCGTATGCTCGCCCGATGACGTTGACCATCGCGTTGTCGGTCGTGCTGGCCCTGCTGTTCGTCGCGACGGGCGCGGGCAAGCTGTTCGGCGCGAAGGCGTCATTGGAAGCACGTGACCACTTCCGGATGAACCCCGCCCTGTGGCGGACGATCGGCGCGCTGGAGTGGGCGGGCGCCGCCGGTCTGATCGTCGGGCTGGTCACGTGGGAGTGGGTCGCGCACGCCGCCACCCTCGGCCTGGGGCTGCTGATGGTCGGCGCCACGATCACCCGGTTGAGGTACGACTCGAAGCCGGTGGGCGTCGTCGTGGACCTGGTCCTGCTCGCGTTGCTGATCCTGCTGCTGTTCCTGGACCGCTGACGCGTGCCTCGCATCTGCTCACCTGAGTAGAACTAACCATGGCGGTCCAGGCGTGGGCTCCTCCAGACTTCGTTCGGGGTGATCGAGGGATCATCCCGACAGGGGGAAACCACATGCGTGTCATAGCTTTGGCCTGCGCATTTTCGCTTCTGGGCGCAGGAGTCGCCTCCGCCGCCGAGCCGTCGACGTTCGTGTTCGACGCGGCCGCCAACGCGTTCCCGATCACCGCCACGAGCGGCGAGTGGACCTCACCTCCGGCGACGTTCACCGTCAGCCGGCGCGAGTGGGACGGCAACACGCTGCACGTGAGCGTCAGCAACGCGGGCAAGACCTACGTCCTCGACCTCTCGCGCCACGACGGGAACCCGATCACCACAGGCACCCACACCGGTCAGAAGGCACTGGTCGTCAACCGGAACCTGGGCTGCGCCGACACCTCGGCGGACTTCACCGTCGACCGCCTCGACCTGAACGACCAGGGGGTCGTCACCGCGCTGGACGCCTCGGTCGACCACCGCTGCGGCGACAGCCCGACCAACGCCCTGCTTGTCCGCGTCCACTACGTCCGGGGGAGCAACTGATGCGCGTCGCACTGGCCACGGCCGCCCTGCTGTTCATCGCGACCACACCGGCCCTCGCCGCCGAGACCGACCGCCTGATCTGGGACTCCGACGAGCACGCGCATCCGACGCAGGGCCGGTCCGGCACCTGGACGCCGCCGGAGCTGTTCTCCGCCCGGGAGCACCCCGGCAACACGATCCGCATCAAGGGCGAGTCCCCGGACGGCCGCGAGTACCTCATGATCGAGCTGACCAGGCACGACGGGCAGCGGATCACCGAGGGCCCCCACGAGGACCAGAAGGTGCTGGTCGTCAACCGCGGGCTCGGCTGGGTCGACGAGGCAGGCGACTTCGACGTCGACCACGTCGCCTACGGCTCGGACGGGCAGATCTCCGAGTTCGACGCGGCGATCGAGCACCATTACCTGGACGAGCCGGACACCACGTTCCGCGCGAAGGTGAGCTACCGGCGCTGACGCCGCCCGTCCGCGAACCGGACGGACTCAGCTGGTGCTGCGGCTCCTGCGGACCAGCACCGCGTCGGGGCCGCACAGGGCGCACGGCGTGAACTGGAGCTGTCGCGCTTCCTGCACCGGGAGGCCCAGCGTGGGCCTCCCGGCGAGCCAGGAGCACGAGCTCAGGTGGTACCGGGGCCGTTCGTCCAGCACCCGGACCTCGTCCACCAGATCGGCCACGACGAGCACGTCGGCCGCGTCGGTGTCCTCTTCCGGTGGTTCCTCGTCAGCGGACGGCGTGTCGCCTTCATCCGACTCCACCACCCGATGATCATCAACTCGAGCTTGTTGATCTACACTCTGCGCGTCGGCAGCGGGGTCCCCCGGACGCCTGCGCCACCAGTCCCATGCGAGGACCAGGGCGGCGAGCACGCTCGCGCCCACGGAAGACCACGCCCAGATCGTGTTGGACGTGGTCAGTGCGGGAACGAGCAGCCCGAGGGCTGCCAGCACCAGAAGCAGAACTACGAAGAGCACCTAGCGAACAGTAGTTCAGCCCGCTTCGGCGCGTGCGCCGAAGGAGTAGCCCTGGGAGCGGCCCTCGGACGGAGCGGCCGGGCCGCGGTCCTGGAGGTCGCGCAGGGACGACTCGAGCATCGTCTTCAGTCGCGTGCGGTACTCGCGCTCGAACGTCTGCAGCTTGTCGATCTGCTTCTCGAGCGTGTTCTTCTCCTGGGTGATGTTGCCCATCACCTCGGCGTGCTTGCGCTGCGCGTCGCGGTCGAGCGCGGTGGCCTTCTCACGGGCCTGCCGCTCGAGCGTCTCGGAGCGCGTGCGCGCGTCGTTGAGCATGGTCTCGGCACGCGTGCGCGCCTCGTTGACCATCGTGTCGGCCTTGGCACGGGCCTCGGACAGCAGCTGCTCGGACTTCGTGCGCGCCTCGGACAGCATGCCGTCCGCCTCGGCCTTGGCCTCACCGGTGAGCCGGTCGGCCATCTCCTGGGCGAGACCCAGGACCTTGGCGGCCTGCACGTGGTGGTCGCCACCGCCACCGGGAGACGTCTGCTCCATCACCGTGGGCGGCGGGACCGGCGCCAGGCGGCGCGGCGGCTCCTCGACCGGCATACGGCTCGTCATGGGGCTGGCGGAAGCCTTCGCACGCGCGTCGTCGAGGTCGGCACGCGACGTCTCGAGCTGCTGGTCGAGCTGCTCGACCTGCTGACGGAGGTCGTTGTTCTCCTCGATCAAGCGGGCCAGCTCGCCCTCAACCAGGTCGAGGAACGCGTCCACCTCGTCCTCGTTGTAGCCCCGCTTGCCAATCGGCGGCTTGCTGAACGCGACGTTGTGCACGTCAGCGGGGGTCAACGGCATCGGATCACCTCTCGCACTCCTGGGCTGCGGTCATCCCACGGTTCCCCGTCACCTGGGATCTGCGAATCGCATCAGAATGATAACGACCAGCCACAGCACAATAATCGATAGGTCCAGTCCGACGCCCCCGATCCGCACAGTCGGGATCACCCGACGGAGCAGTAACACCGGGGGGTCGGTGACCGTGTAGACGGTCTCGAGCGTCACGGCTACGCCGCCGGCGGGGCGCCACTCCCTCGCGAACGTCCGCACCAGTTCGACCACGACACGCGCGGTCAGGAACAGCGAGAACGCGAAGAGGGCGTAGAAGATGACGAGACGGATCGGGTCCACAGCTCAACTCTAACCGTGGTTCCCGAACCCGCCCTCGGCCAGCTTCCTGCGGTCCTCCGCCGTGACGTCAACGTTCGGCGGTGAGAGAAGGAACACCCTGCTGGTGATCTTGTCCATGGACCCGCGCAAGGCGAACGCGAGACCGGCCGAGAAGTCGACGAGCCGCTTGGCGTCCGCGTCGTCCATGTCGGTCAGGTTCAGGATCACCGGGGTGCCGTCCCGGTAGTGCTCCCCGATCGTGCGCGCCTCGCTGTAGCTGCGGGGATGCAGCGTGGTGATGCGCGCCAACGGGTTGCCCGCAGGTTCCGCGACCGGGCGCAGCCTGCTCACGGGCTCGCGCTGCGGCTCGACCGCCAGCGCACCGTGAACGGGTGCGTCGGCCGCCCAGCGCCGCGTGCTCGCGGGGCTGTTGCCACCCCGCGGCCGCGACTCGGGCTCGTAGTCGTCCGGCTCGTCGATCTCGGCCCGGTACCCGGAGCCCTGCAGCTCCGGCCGGCCCGGCGTGAACACGCGGTTGCGCCGCGGGTAGGGGTCGTAGTCGTCGGCCTCGGCCGCGTACTCGGACCGGTAGTCGCCGTAGCGCCCCCGGTCGTCGTCGTAGCCGGGGTCGTCTGCGTACTCGGCGGGGACCATCCCGAAGTAGGCCTTCAGCTTGTGCAAAGCGCTCATTCCAGCCCCTCCTCGGCGGTTCCCCACTCTTAGGGACGGTGCGGACGGTCCCGAGGTTCCCGACAACCTATGGCGAGGTTAGTCGCCGACTGCCGAGCAACGCCGTTCCGACACGCACACAGGTGGATCCGTGCGATATGGCATCTTCCAGGTCATTGCTCATTCCCGCAGACACAGCTGTGGCAGTGGGATGATCATCACGTAGGCCTGATACCACCGAAGCCAACGCCTCAAACGCCTGCGCGGGCTTCATCGTGAGCGGTGCGACGGTCATCGCACCTCGCAGAATAAGATCACCCGAACGAGTGATCGCGCCAGCCAGTTCCGGCACATCGCCGACGGCACACCCACCGCGCGACGTGTCCCCGTCGATGCTGACCTGCAGCAACACGTCCAACGCCCGCCCCCGCGAGTGCGCGGCCTTCGCGAGCGCCTCGGCCAACCGGACGCTGTCGACGGAGTCGACCTGATCGGCCCATTCGACAACGGATTTCGCTTTGTTCCGCTGCAACCGCCCGACCATGTGCCATCGAACACCTTCAAGGTGTCTCAATTGGGCGGCCTTTGCCCCGGCTTCTTGATCCCGGTTTTCCGCGAAGTGCCGCAACCCGAGCCGATAAAGGATCTCCACATCGCTCGCGGGCCAGGTTTTCGTCACCGCGAGCAACATCACCTCGGACCGCTCCCGCCCCGCCGCCAGACACGCCTGCGCGATGCGCTCCTCAACCTCGGCGAGGTTGGCCGCGAGCTCCTCTTCCCGACTCACGGCTCGACCCAAACGACCGAGGCGAGCCGCCCGGTGGGCGCCTCCCGCCGGTGGCTGAACAGGTCCTTCTCCTCGAACGTGCAGCGGGGATCGACACCGATCTTCCCGACCCCGGCACTGGCGAGCTGGTTCCACAACCCGGCCCGGAGGTCCAGCGCAGGCGTCCCCTTCCGCGACTTGGACGCACTGCCGGGCAGGTGCTTCTCCACGTCCCGCTGCATGTCCGCGGGCACCTCGTAGCACTCACCACACACCGAGGGCCCAAGCAGAACCTCGATCCGCTCCAACTCGGCCCCGAGCGCCATCATCGCCTTGAGCGCTTCGACGACAACCCCGACACGCGCGCCGACACGCCCAGCGTGCACAGCACCGACAACACCGGCCTCAGCATCCCCGAGCAACACCGGCACACAGTCCGCCGTCAACACAACAAGCCCCAGACCAGCCCGTTTCGTCACAACAGCATCAGTGGCCTCAAGCGCCTCGGCCTGCGGCCCGTCAACGGTCGCGACAGTCCGCCCGTGAACCTGCTCCATCCACACCAAACGATCAGGCGTGAGCCCGATCCCCTCGGCAAGACGCTCCCGGTTGGCCTCGACGGCCTCGACGTCGTCCCCGACGTGATCGCCGAGGTTGAACGACGCGTAGGGCCCTTTGGACACGCCGCCAGCGCGGGTGGTGACAACACGACGAATGCGCACCCCCACACCCTAGTTCGACCAGCAACGCCACAGCCGCGCCCCAATCGCGAAGCCGAAGGCGAGCCACGCGAGGCCGAAGGCGAGCCCAAGCGATGGCGCAGCCGAGCAGTCCCGAGCACAGCGAGGCGCGGTGGTGGCTCCCCCGTCTAGCGCTCCTCAGCACTTGCCGCGCCCGAGGGGTCAGGTCAAGTCGACACGCTCTTCGTCGACTTG